>DULL01000066.1 GCA_012840395.1 Clostridiaceae bacterium
CTTCCCTTAAGACCTCAATCACTATTTTTGCTTTTTCTTCCGGTGTAAAATTTCTTCTCTTTTCCATAGTTCCATTCTAACTTATTTTGGCCGTTTTGTCTGTCTTAATTTCTGGTATCATTATAAGTAGTGTTTTTTAGTGGAGTTATATTAATATAACTAACTGCATTAGGCTTATATGGATTTAAGATGTTTCCATCTTCATCAGTCAGAAAACAAATAATTTTTGATGACCTAGTGCAAGACATCAATTTCACTCCAGGAAAACTTTAATAAGTATTTTTCTATATTCTATTCTAAAGAAATCTTTAAAGTTACTTAAAAAAAAGTAGGGTGTGCCAGATAGCCCACCCATAATTAATAATTAAGTTTTTACTGTAGTATCAGAATTTGCTTCTGGCTGGAAGTTTGTTACTACTAAAACAATTGGCGAATCTACCTCAATGCTGCCTGCATCTTGAATTACTACTTCTTCTTCGTCTGTATCAACTGTATATAAGCCATCCTGTTGTAATGCACCATTAATAAACAGTAAATAATATCCATTATTCTCACTGATTGGAGTAATGCTATCTACGGAATCTCCTTGATCATCAACAAAAGCGTTTGCGGGAATAGTTAAGGTTCCTGTTTGATCGTCAAGATGTTGTGTATCAAATTTATAAAAGTATTTTTCCACAGTTGGTTTAGTTAAAACAGTTGTTTGTGTTTCTGCAGTGACTACAAGTTTAATTAATGCGGCTGCCATATTCCGACCTCCTTTGCAATTGATTTATTATACTCTATAATATGTACTTTACATAATTTATGTGATTTTCCATGGTAAACTGGTCAAATTCACGTTATTACATCATAATTTCAAAAAATAATCTATATATATTAATTAAAAATGTAATTATAAAAAAACTTAACGTGTCATAAATTAAAGGTGTGGCAAATAAATGCTGATAATAGCAAATATAGTAAAAGGTATTTATTATTTGGAGGATGAATTGTTATTTCACAAGGAGTATGATGTTCATCTTAAAGATAATAAAATCATGAAAAATATTATATCTTGCGAATTAAAAAATATAAAAGATTATTCCTTCTATTATAGTACAAGAATCAATATTGATATTACTTTTGATGTGCTACTATTATATGAATTTGAAGATTGTGAAACAACAAAAAGAAGCTATGATATTATTGTAGAAAAGGTGAAAAAAACCTTTCAAATTAATGCAAATGTATATGGCGCTTCCACACTAGATATAACCGACCTTAAGCTAATCAACCATATAAAAAAGGTTAAATATAAGGTTGATACATCCCCCAATCAGGAAAAGTTTATTGTGTTTATGTCAGGGTTTATAGATAGTTACCTTGCGAAGGAAGAACTTATATCTTTAAATGATTTTTCGGAAAAACATGAGGATGAGTTAATTATTAACATTCATGATAGTACTAGACTTCCAATATTAGAACAGAAAGAGAAGGAATATGGCAGCGACGTTGCGGGAAGCCTGGCAAAAGCTGAAATGAGTCTGTGTGATGCAATGAACAAAGTTGTTAATTTATACAACACAAATTCTGACCTCAGGGAAAAATTGATCAGTAAAGAAAAACAAATAGAGTATTCTGAGAGAACAATAAAATCTCTTAAGGAATCCAACCAGGAGCTACAGAGGAGTTTTAATGAATTAAATATGGAATTAAAGGAGTTAAAACAAAAAATAAACAATCAGGACAAAGTTATAATAAAACTTGAAGAAGATTTATCTTTAAAGGAAAAATCTTTAAAAGAATTGACAGATGAAAATTCAAAACTAAAGGAGAAAATTCAGGGTATGCGGGATAAAAAGGCAAACAGGATTATGGAAAGATTTAAGATGAAAATGCAGAATATTATATAGTTGTGAAATTTTATATCAACCATAAAAGGATGTACTATTATTTGTACATCCTTTTATGGCTAATTACAATATCCTTTAATACTAATTTGTATCTTTTTGCATTAATCAATCTTCACATTCCAGTTCAGGTTCGCCTTGTACCAATATATCTTGGTCAATTCCAAGTTTGTCGATTATGTCTTCAGATACTGATAAATCAACCTCTGATACAGACAATTGAACAGCCTGGTTATTAACTATATCTGTTGCATCTAAAGTAATTACATCGACGACATCAACATCATATGAAAGACTCTTCAGCAATATATATGACTGGAGTGTCGGGTCTGCCAATTCACAAGGTCTAAGCTGATTATCAAATTCAGTAAAAGGTATTGTTACTGAATAATTAAATGATGGATAGTCGTTAACCCCATTGCTGTTGATAATTAATGTTTCATATGGAACTACTTTGTTCTGGCGCTGGAGCTGAGGAACACCTTGACTGTTTATAACACTACCTACAACAAATGCTTTTGTAGTATTAGGATTATACTGAGACCTATTTGATAAATCATTTGGTAGTGTAAGAATATCAAATGTATTATCTGCATATTCCACCAAAAATATCAACTGGAATCTTAAGGTAACTTTTGACTTTGAATTACATATTATTGTGTTTTGAGGATATCCTTCAAGAATTACTCTTCTGCACAGTTTTAAGCATCTTACAGGTATTGGTTCATTATTTGCATCAAGCTTGTTAATAATGTAAATCTTAAGCGGAACTTTTTCTCCAGTAGGTGTATTGTCTACGACGTTTTCTTGGAATACCACTTGATATTGTGTTAAAGTTTTCTTTGCCAAAATACGTTTAATAAAAATATCCAGAACTTGCGGATTTGGAAAATGCTTTACAGCTTCACTCATAAACTTACCACCTTTCCATTTATAATTTCATAAATATAATTCTAGGATTTATTTAGCTGATGTCAGATATTTGTTATGTAAGCTTAACATAGACTTGTAGACAATCCATATTGCCTTACACCAGTTATCTCACATCGGCTTTATTAAATTATGTAGTACATAATATGAGATGGTTTATATATTGGTTCCATAATATTTTCTTTTGCCAGTAACAAAGATGCTAATTAGCACTGGATTTTCTGCTGAAAAGTTTTTTTATTCTTGAAGGCTTTTCTTCAGTTTTCTGAGTATTCATTTCCAAAATCAGCGATATTAAGGTGTTTAATTCATTGATTATATCATCAAGTTTTTTATTTATTTGATTATTGTAGTTTTCAAGTTGCGACAATACAGCTGACATATCCTGATACTGGGCAGCTGAATTATTGTCATCATTTTTTGGATGTTTAATATTCTCATTAATTTTTTTGCTTGCGTGGGGATTAAGTGATACGTTACCGGGTAAGGGCAGATGATCTGCATTTTCCCGTATTACCGGCTTCCATCCACTTTTATATCCAACGTCATCTATTTCATTAACTTTCACCATAATAGACACCTCTGTGACCACCTAATTCCAGTATCATTATATGAAAGGCTGAAGAAAATGGTTATACAATATGAGCCTTTTAACAGATAATTATTATTTTAATCTTTTTAATAAACAAGGCATTGTAACAACTATTCATGACTTTACATAATTTATATATATATAAATAAAAAAGATAGTAAAAAGTTTAAAACTTATTATTATAGAGGATGTGGTCATTTGGAAAATGTTGATATTATACTAGACGCAGGACATGGAGGAAATGATCCTGGAGCTATAGGTCCCACAGGTTTAAAAGAAAAAGATGTAAATCTGAAGATAGCATTAAACGTGGGTAAAATGCTTGCAGACAGGGGCTTAAAAATATCTTATACCAGAACAACTGATATACTACTTGGCAACACAGTAGCGGAAGATTTAGCTGCCAGAGTCCAGCTTGCCAATAATTTAAAAGCAAAATATTTCGTTAGCATTCATAATAACAGCTTTAATAATAATGAAGCTAAAGGCACAGAGACTTATGTATATACAAAAGGCAGCGAGGCGGAAATACTAGCGAAATCAGTACAAAGAAATCTTGTACAAATAACGGGACTAAATGACAGAGGTATAAAAGTTGCTAATTTTTATGTATTAAAATATACTGTGATGCCCGCAATCTTGGTTGAAGCAGCCTTTATCTCTAATCCGGAAGAAGAACAATTACTGAAAGACGATATATTTATACAAAAGGCAGCAACAGGGATAGCAAAAGGAATTATGGAGTATTTGGACAAGAACTGGATTGATGTACCTGTTAATAATGTTCCTGATGAATGGGCAAAAGAAGCATGGAATTGGGGGATAGAAAAAGGAATTACTGATGGAAGTAACCCAAAAGCATATGCTACAAGGCAGGAAGTTATTACCATGTTATATAGAAGTAGAAATCTTCTACGATAACAGTGATAGGTCAATGAGAGAAATATCCAATGAAGTGTTGTAAAGACGAATTTTTATAATAATGTTCGAGTTGTTACTCGAACATTATTGTTAGTAGATTCAAAACTATGCCTCAGTTTATATAGACTTAAAGCTAAGCCAATTTTGTCAGCCAAAATAGCATTATAAACGATCATAATGGAATAAATGATCATAATGGACTGCTAATACTGCTCAGAATACTTAAACGTTCTTCTTATAATCTCTATAGAGATTTTCAATTGACCTATCATATGTTTTTTCACCAGCTTTAGAAAAGAAACATCCTGGAACTTCTCCAAATCTGCGGTGGTATGCGACACATTCACAGCATTTGCTGTGTCGAGAACAGGAATATGTACAAGTGCAATTAATAGTATTGTTGCAAGCCATTTCAAACCCTCCGTGACATAAATTTGCCATATAATTCACATAATCATTATAGAAGAAAGCCAGTTAGGTTTCAATATATAAAACATTAAACTCTTTTTTATAAATTGCATGTTTAAGTAATGTAGTGCAGTTTACAAATCATTCATTTTATCTTCATAATATCTTCACATTTACTTACTATAATAAGGCATAAGAGAAACGAAATTATATGATAAAATAGCCCAAATGGTTCAGAACAGAATTTACAAAAAGACAGGCAGAGATACCAAGAAAATGAATAATCCTTTGGAAAGAGTTCTCTTGACTGATGTCAGCTAAACCGGCCAAGCGGCAGGAGTAAAAAATAGGATTTAAGTAATCCTTGCACAGGAGGTATTGAATGGAGCAGTGGTTAATAAAGAAAATTCTTCAAATAGAGGGTATGACATGTACAAGCTGTGAAATGAGAATAGAGAATGCTCTGAAAAAGCTTGACGGAATAGAGGCAATCAAGGCAATTTTTAGCAGTTCCAATGTTTACATTACCTACGATGCAAATGTTATAGGGCTGGAACAAATTATTGAAAAGATAGAAAAGCTGGATTATGTAGTCAAGAATAAACCTGGTGCTGCGGATATTCCAAAACCAAATATAAAAAAAGCAGCAGAAGATAAAATGTCAATCAATCAACTGTTGGGAATAGGGATTATATTGTTTGCCCTCTACATTATAGTTAAGAACACAGTGGGGTTTAACTTTATACCTGAGATTAATCAATCAATGGGATATGGAATTCTGTTTTTTGTTGGATTGCTGACTTCACTGCATTGTATAGCTATGTGTGGAGGAATAAATTTTTCTCAATGTGTTTCATATAAGGTTGACAACGGGAACACCAGCAGGCTTTCAAAATTAAAACCAAGTTTGCTTTATAACAGCGGCAGGGTGATATCCTATACAATAATCGGAGGTATAGTAGGAGGCTTAGGTTCCAGCATAAGCTTTTCAGGTGCCGCAAAGGGAATTGTGGCTATTATATCTGGTGTATTTATGGTAATAATGGGGTTAAATATGCTCAACATATTCCCATGGCTAAGGAAATTTAATCCGGGAATGCCTAAAATATTTGGCGATAAAATACACAATAACAATGGAAAATATGGACCTTTTTATGTTGGATTGCTCAATGGCTTTATGCCGTGCGGCCCTCTTCAGGCAATGCAGATTTATGCTTTAGGGACCGGAAGTTTCGCAGCGGGAGCATTATCCATGTTTATGTTTAGTATTGGAACAGTGCCTTTAATGTTTGGATTTGGGGCAGTGAGTACAATACTAAGTGGAAAATTTACCCATAAGATGATGAAAGTAAGCGCTATGCTGATAATCATACTTGGAGTGGTTATGACAAATAGAGGTCTGGCATTGTCAGGCTTTTCAATCCCATCTGCAGCATTTGGTGCAAACAGCGGCACACAGGGCAGCAATGTTGCAATAATACAAGACGGTGTTCAGATAGTTACTACAAAGCTGTCTTCAGGCAGGTATGAACCTATTACAGTTCAAAAAGGTATACCCGTGAGGTGGACTATAAAGGCACAAAATAGTGACATTAATGGCTGTAATAACAAAATAATAATACCCAAATTTAATACAAGCAAAAAGCTTGAGGCAGGAGACAATATAATAGAGTTTAACCCAACTGAAACCGGTACATTTGGGTACAGCTGCTGGATGGGTATGATCAGGAGTAAAATCACTGTAGTTGATGATGTTAATAATTTTAATGTATCCGGCACTGGTGGTAGTGTTCAAAAGTCAGATAATAAAATACCTACAGACAAAATTGCTGTATCAAGAATAGTGGACGGAAAACATTTTGTTGAAATAAGCATGAAAGAAAACAGGTTTTCTCCGGCAGTAGTGGTAGTACAAAGAGGAATGGAAACAACATGGAATATTCAAGGTATTGGAATAAATGACAGCAGCAGAACACTAATTTTTCCTAAGTATAACACCAAAATAGATATGCGGGAAGGGGATAATGAAATCCTTTTAATTCCTGACATCGACTTCGATTTTAGTACTGCTGATAACACATTCTACGGCTATGTAAAAGTTGTTGACGATATTAACGAAATTGATATTGATGCAATAAAGAATGATGTAAATCAATATATTCCGGCTATACAAGAATTTATAGATAATAGCGGACTACCTTCATGTCATTAAACATTACATTGTATTACAGGAAATGTATCAGATATATGTAGAAAGCGAATTTAGATTATATTACGGATTTGCTTGAGAAATATATAAAAGATTATGTCAAAAAAATTGGAGGAGAAGAAAATTTTCATCACAGATAATTGACTTTAGAAACAGAAAAATAAAAAAATAAATGAGAGTGAAAGGTGTGAGACGGTGAAATAGAAAAAAGAAGCAATATGGCAATAATCAAAATATATCAGAAAGAAGTGATATTAAGCCGAAGCAAAGTATATAAAGTATATTTATATGCTACGGCTTAAAGTCTATAAACTTTTTACATAAAGTCCTATTTTTTTGTCCATAGTTGAGATATGTTTGGTTAACCAGTTGCTAACCAGATGATTGGCATTTATAATCAGGACAATATTGCCACCAGACTGCTGGTATTCCTGCCTTAACTTAGAAATTTCTGCTATAAAATCTTTATGAAGCTTTTTATGTTGTTCGAGATCAGGATAATTAATTTTTGCCATATAGGCTTCTTCGTCTCTGAAATGCTGCTTAGTATATTCATCCAGAAAATTAAGCATTTCGGCAATGACTTCTTTTGATTTTCGGTTTTTTCCTGCTTCAAAAAGGTCATTGGCTTTTTCAAATAACAGCTTGTGCTGAGAATCAATGTATTCTACCCCGACTGATAAATCTGAAGTCCACTTGATAGCCATAAAACTGCTCCTTTCATGTATAAGCTTATTCAGAACTATATAATTTATTTTTTATAATTGCAAGTAAAATAATGGAAATTTTCAAATGCATATATTATCCTGTTTGACAGACAAAACGGAGACAATATAAAATAGGAAGAAAAAGGAGAGATTTTATGGCTGCATTTGATTTTAAGAAGGAATATAAGCACCTGTATTTACCCAAGAATGAACCGAGTATAATTGATGTGCCAACCATGCGTTTCATTATGGTTGATGGAAAGGGTGATCCAAACACTTCAGCTTCATATAAAGAAGCTTTGGAAGTATTGTATGGTTTGTCTTATTCCATAAAAATGAGCAAGATGGGCGGTGTTCAGCCGGAGGGGTATTTCGATTACGTGGTTCCGCCCCTGGAAGGACTATGGTGGTTCGAAGAAGATAAACCTTTTGACGGCAATGTTATCGGAAGGAAGAATGAATTTTGCTGGATAATGATGATCCGTCAACCTGAGTTTGTTACACCTGAAGTTTTTGAAGCAGCAAAGACAACCTTATTAAAGAAGAAACCGGAGATTGATACTTCAAAAGCACGCCTGGAGGATTTCACAGAAGGCCTATGTGCTCAGATAATGCATATTGGTCCCTATGACGATGAACCTGCTACTGTTGCAGTACTGGAAGACTTCATAAAATCACAGGGGTATAGAACAGAGATGTCTGGTTTGAGGCAGCATCACGAGATTTATCTTAGTGATCCGCGAAAAACTGCACCCGATAAGCTAAAAACCGTAATCCGGCATCCGATTGTGAGAGTATAAATTATGAACATAAAAGTCTACGAATATGAAGCCATTATTCAGAAAGTACCCGACATAGATGGAGCATATGTTGAATTTCCATATAATGTGAAGAAGGAGCTTGGTAAGGGCAGGGTAAAAGTCCAAGTAACTTTTGACGGTGAACCCTTGTGTTAAAAGGATTTGGCATAATAGAGTTTATAAAAGATTGAGAAGGAGGAGCCACGAAGAATAAAAGCCGATATTCCTGGTGGCTGGCAAAGTTATGTGTGATACAATTGTTGCATTAGGAAATTCTACAAAAGATGGGTCTGTGATTTTTGCAAAAAACAGTGACCGTCAACCAAATGAACCTCATATAATTATAAGAATACCTAGGAAGAAATATAAAGCAGGAGAAAAATTAAAGTGCACATACATTGAAATAGATCAGGCGAAAGAGACATATGAAGTACTGCTGTTAAAACCATCCTGGATATGGGGTTGTGAAATGGGCTGCAACGAATACGGGCTAAATATAGGGAACGAAGCAGTGTTTACGAAAGAAAAATACGGAAAAGAGGCTTTAATTGGCATGGATATGGTCCGTATTGCTTTGGAACGCTGTGCTACAAGTAATGAAGCCCTTGAGATGATAATTAGTTTATTGGAAAGATACGGACAGGGTGGTAACTGTGGCTACGAAAAAAAGTTTACATATCATAATTCCTTCTTGATTGCAGATAAAGAATCAGCATGGGTTCTGGAAACTGCCGGAAAGTATTGGGCAGCCGAAAAAGTGGCAGATGTGAGAAGCATATCCAATTGCCTTACAATTGGAAGTAAAATGGATAAGAGTCATCCTGAACTCATTAAACATGCTGTAGATAAAGGCTGGTGCAAGAATGAAAAGGATTTTAATTTTTCCGGATGCTATACCGATTCTCTAATAACAAAATTAAGTGGTGCGCTGGAAAGAATCAAAACGACCAGCAGCATTATAGAGAATGCCAAAGGGAATATTACTGTAGGAACAATGAAAAACATACTTAGAGCTCACCACGGGAGTATGGAAAAAAGTTCTTTCAGAAGACACTCCCTAAAAAGTGTTTGTATGCATGGAGGATTCATCTATGGTGATCATACGACGGGAAGCTATATTGCATCCATAGGTAAGAAAATTCAGACTTATTGGGTTACTGGAAGTTCAACACCATGCATATCCATTTTTAAACCTTTATGGCTTATACCTGGCGAGAATCTTACATTTAGTGAAGAGCAGCAGGATAAGGCAGTTGAGTTTTGGAGAAAGAGAGAGATAGCTCACAGATACATATTAGAAAATAGACTTACAAGTTTGGAATCCTTCTTAAGTGAAAGAAATGAAATCGAGGAAGAATTAGAAAGCTTGGTTGATAATCTTAATAAAGATGATACCGGTATTGATAATAATAAGCTTATTGAAATAATGAACTATGCATTGGCAAAAGAAGAAGAGTTAATTACAAATATAATTAAATCCTGTGAAAACAATTCACCAAAAATAAAGGGAAATTTCTATTTCAAATATTATTGGAAAAAAGTAAACAAGCGTTTTTATCTTAATAAACATAATATTAGATAAATATAGTATATATGTTTTGTTTTTGCCGGGTTTTATGACAAATATCAATAATAAGCCTTCTAATTCACTTCACTTTGTAAAAAATAGCCGTAGAAATAAATATATTATTCTGATATAATCCTTTTTGTACTTCTGGCTTAATAGTACTTAAAGGAAGCGTATTTTTTATGGCTTTACAAAAAAATGAAATGGATATGTGCAGCGGACCGCTGTTTAGTAAAATATTGATTTTTTCATTGCCTATTATGGCGATGAACATCCTTCAGCTTCTGTTCAATGCAGCCGATATGATAGTTGTAGGCCGCTTTTCAGGAAGTAAGGCACTGGCTGCAGTGGGTGCGACAGGTTCTTTAATTAATCTTTTGGTCAATTTGTTTATAGGTTTGTCTGTTGGCACCAGTGTAATAGTAGCCCAAGATTATGGAGCTGGTAAACCAGATGCTGTGAGCCGGTCAGTTCATACTTCTATTGCCATCAGCATTATTTGCGGAATAATTGTTATGATTATGGGTTTTATTTTTTGTGAACCAATGCTGAAAATTATGGGTACCCCGGAGGATATTATAGACTTATCAGTACTATATATGAAAATCTACTTTACGGGTATACCGGCGACCATGGTATACAACTTTGGAGCTGCCATACTACGTGCAATAGGTGACAGCCGCCGTCCCATGTACTATCTTGTCATTTCAGGAACTGTGAATGTTATGTTTAACCTATTCTTTGTTATTGTGTTGCATATGAGTGTAGACGGTGTGGCATGGGCTACTGTAATTTCCCAGTATCTTTCAGTATTTCTGATTATGATATGTCTTTACAGGAGCCATAGTGCCATTCGGTTTATACCTCAGAGTATGCATATTGACGGTTATAAGCTGAAAAATATTATAAAGATCGGTCTGCCTGCAGGTATGCAGAGTTTGTTGTTTTCGATTTCCAATGTAATGATTCAGTCAGCTGTCAACTCATTTGGATCTACTATGGTGGCAGCCAGTTCAGCTGCAAGCAACGTAGAAGGATTTGTAGCCACTCCTCTTAATGCATATTATAATGCTGCTATTACCTTTACCGGACAGAATATGGGCGCGAAGAAGTACGATCGCATTGACACTGTTGCCAAGGTGTGCACTGTACTAGTATTAGCAACATGGTTTATTCTTGGTGGAGCAACCTTACTCTTTGGCAGACAATTACTTGGATTTTATACATCCAGTGAAGAGGTTGTTGAATTAGGAATGTTGCGCATGGTTGTGATGATGACTACGTATTTTACTTGTGGAATAATGAACGTGTTTCCAGGGATAACCCGTGGGATGGGTTATTCAGTATCGCCTATGATTTGCACACTGGTAGGTGCCTGCCTTATGAGAATAGTTTGGCTGGCTACATTTTTCACCTGGTATCCTACAATGATTATGCTTTTTGCCTGCTATCCCATTACCTGGACTCTGGCAGGAATCGGGCAGGTGGGTTGCTTTTTCTATGCTCGGCATCAGATTCGAAAGCGTGAAGTTTCAGAAGCTGATAGTGTCGTTCCAGAAGTTGAGTGTGCAAAATTATAAAGCCTTATTTCTAATTTTATAATTCTTATTTTTCTAAAATATGGCATTGTTTGAGCTAAAATCAAAATGTTTCTTATTTATGACAAGTACATACATAATCAAGGTTTGAGGTTTTTCCTCATAAAAGCTTGGCTTAGAATTTGATAAATGGTATACTAAAAAAGTATTGCTAAACAAAAGTGATGTATAATAAAGTGAAAATTAATCAGACTTAGGTATATATAAAAAATTTCGAGGGTTCGTTATACATGTCAGCCGTAATATGTGAGAAGCGTATGGAAATAAAAAAAGAAAATCCTTTAGGGTATTTTCCGGTAGGAAGATTATTAAAAAGATTTGCAATACCTAGTATTATTGCTATGCTTGTTGGTGCTCTTTATAATATTGCAGATCAGTTTTTTATAGGCAGAAGCATTGGTGAATTAGGAAATGCGGCTACAAATGTAGCATTTCCTCTTTCTATATCCTGTACGTCAATAGCTTTATTGTTCGGAATAGGAGGAGCTGCCGCATTTAACCTTACATTAGGTGCAGGAAATAAGGAAAAAGCCGTTTATTACGTTGGAAATGCTTCAGTAATGCTATTCGGTATCGGTACGATTTTAAGTATAATTGTTCAACTTTTCCTGACACCTTTGATGAGTTTTTTTGGTTCCCCGGAGAACGTACTGGATTATGCAAGAACTTATACAAGTATTACCTCTATTGGGTTCCCCTTCTTAATACTGACTATTGGGGGAGGGCATCTGATAAGGGCGGATGGAAGTCCAAAATATACTATGTTCTGTAATCTGTCAGGTGCAATTATTAATGTTATTTTAGATCCGATATTCATTTTTAGTTTTAATATGGGAATGGCTGGTGCTGCTCTGGCAACAATAATAGGACAGATATTTTCTGCCTGCCTGGCAATTTGGTATCTATGTCATTATAAGACAGTAAAAATAGAGAAAAAGCATTTAATTCCCAGGGTGGAATATACCTTCAGAATTATGTCTTTGGGTGCCGCCTCTTTTTTAAATCAAGTTGCCATGATGTTAGTCCAGATAGCAATGAATAAATCTCTTGCTTATTACGGAGCTTTATCTCCTTACGGTCAATCCATACCCTTGGCTTGTGCAGGTATTATTACCAAGGTCAATCAGTTATTTTTCTCAGTCGTAATAGGACTAGCTCAGGGACTGCAACCTATCGCAAGTTTTAACTATGGTGCAAAACAATATGATAGGGTGAAAATGGCTTATTCACTTGCTATACGCTGCGGACTTATAATATCTTCGGTGGCATTTTTCCTGTTTCAGCTTGTACCACGGCAGATCATGGCTTTGTTTGGTTCTGGTTCAGAATTATATTTCCAGTTTGCAGTTAAATATTTCAGGATATATTTACTTTTTACATTCATAAACTGTATTCAACCTATATCATCAACATTTTTTACAGCAATAGGAAAACCGAAAAAAGGCATTTTCTTATCACTGACAAGACAAATATTATTTTTACTCCCTTTAATAATTATTTTCCCTATTTTTATGGGCATCAACGGAATTATTTATGCGGGACCCATTGCGGATTTCATTGCGGCAACGGTAGCTATAATGATGATATTCGTTGAACTGCGCAAAATGGAAAAAGAGTATGAATCTCATAAAGGAGTATATAAATTGGCAAAAATGAATGACCAAGAAGATTAGTATTTTTATATATTAAATATATTAGTATGTTATAAGTTAGGAGGAATTTGGTATGCAGTTTATTGTTATAGCTTATGATGGTACTGATGAGAAAGCTATGGAGAGAAGGCTAAAAGCCAGGGAAGAGCATCTTAAGTCAATTGAAAAAAGATTTAAAGCTGGAGAGCATTTATACGCTGCAGCAATACTTGATGATGACGGAAAAATGATAGGTTCGATGATGGTAGTGGATTATCCTTCAAGAAAAGAACTGGATGAATGGTTGAAAAATGAACCTTATGTAGTGGGAGATGTCTGGAGAAAAATTGAGATTAAACCTTGCAAGGTGCCTCCGATGTTTATGGAACTATATAAATAAAACTCATTTCTGTCAGAACAGTATAGTTTATAGAATAATAGGATAATTTCAAGAGATAATATATGATAGTATTACTGTTAAGTGGGGGGTTACAAAGCCCCCACTTTTTTCTTAAGCAAAGCAAGTTTGCTAAACAGTTGAAGCATGAGGAGGACAGAGAGTATGTATACTACTACAGAAGTAATGGAAGATATTCTGGCACAAAGATTCGATGATAATGGTAATTTAGTTGAGGAAGTTACCATACCCAAAGGAACAAAAATTACAATTATTGATATGGGAGATTGTGCAGAAATAATATCTCCCGATAAATATAAGGGTCTTATGTTTACTGACGGTTATGAAGCCGACCCCGATGAAGAAAATTGATTAACCAGCTTTCCAGGCAGTTACAGATAATTAATAATCTTATTTCCAAAGCCTAATGCCCATGGTGCTCTTCTGCATCTTGTTTTGTTTTATGAACTGTGCCATGGGGATGGGCTGGGGGTGCATATATAGAATATAACTTAAGTGGTATACGACCTGTATTATATACATTATGCCATTTACCAGCCGGTATGATTATTATGCAGTTACTATAAACTCTTTGCCGAAAATTCAAATTATTTTTGCTGTCACCCATCATAACCAGTCCCTGGCCTTGTTCAACGCGCAAAAATTGGTCAAGTTCCGGATGAATCTCTAAGCCTATATCTTCTCCAACACCAATGCTCATTAAAGTAAGCTGAAGATGTTTTCCTGTCCATAAAGCAGTGCGGAAAGTTTCATTCTGTAAGGTTGCCTCTTTAATATCAATCACAAAAGGATTGGGACCATAATCCCTTAACATAATAGGCTGCTTCATATAACCAGGTATATACGTAGGAGTAGTAGTCCAATAAGGGCAAAAATAACCATGGTAGGGGTTCTGCGTTGGTATATTACAGTCATGATAGCCGGCAAATGTTTTATATTCATTAAACATAATACTCATTCCTTTATCAGGCTATTTATTATTTGTTAATATAATATGCATAATGACTCAAAAGGTGAATTAATTAAGGGCTTGGTAATATTTTGGCAAATAAATGATTTTTGACAATTGAATTATATAAATAAATCTATTATAATTACTTTTTATTCTACAATAATTACTCTTTATGTAAACAAATTTATGCTTAATATGTAAAAGTTTGAGCTAGAGATGCTTGCAAAGATGTTATAGCAAAGTTATTAAGAATGGATGAAGAATAAAAATGGATACAGAATTAAGTAATAGCAATAATTATATTTTCACTAATAAGAGACTGATGAAGTTAATTTTGCCGCTGATGGTTGAACAACTGCTTGCAATAACAGTAGGATTGGCCGATTCCATTATGGTGGCAAGTATTGGTGAAAGTGCAGTATCTGCAGTTTCACTGGTGGATTCAATAATTATATTGCTATTTAATATTTTTGCCGCTCTTTCTGCCGGAGGAGCGGTAATTGTAGGTCAATATATCGGCCAGAATCGTCCTGATATGGCACGGAAAGCAGGAGAACAACTACTTGTATTTGTAGCATTAATCTCTGTTTTTGTTATGGTTCTTATGCTTTTTGGCAGAAGTTTTATTCTTAACGTAATATTCGGAAAAATTGAATATGATGTAGAAGCTTATGCTAATACATATATGCTTATTGTTTTTACAAGTATACCTTTTATGGCCCTCTATAACGGCGGTGCAGCGTTATTTAGGGCCATGGGCAACTCCAGAACAACCATGATTACTTCAATTATTGTTAATGCTGTCAATGTGATGGGTAATGCTATCTTTATATATGGATTTCATATGAAAGTAGAAGGTGCAGCAATACCAACACTTATTTCAAGAGTGGTTGGTTCTGTAATAATTATAGTACTTCTTATGGATAAAAACCTGACAGTTCACATTAGCAGGCCATTTCGCTATAAGTTTGACAAGAGACTTGTAATCAGGATACTGGGTATAGGGATTCCAAATGGTATAGAAAATAGTATGTTTCAGCTTGGTAAAATTGTATTGCTGAGTGTTATTTCCACATTTGGAACGGCTTCAATAACAGCTAATGCAGTAGGAAATGTAGTTTCTACTTTCCAGATTATTACCGGTGCAGCCATAGGATTGGCACTAATAACTGTGGTAAGTCAGTGCGTTGGGGCAGGCGATTATGAGCAAGTAAGATATTATACAAGAAAGCTGATGAAAATTACATATATATCATTATTAATTGTAAATTCAGTAATAATACTTTCAATGCCATTAATATTGAGAATATATAACCTCTCATCAGAAACTGCTGAAATGGCAAGACAGGTTATATTATTGCATGGGATATGTTCGTGCATAGTATGGCCATTTTCTTTTACACTACCTAATACCCTCAGATCTTCAAATGATGTACGTTATACCATGATGGTTAGCGTAGGTTCTATGTGGACTTTTAGGATAATTTTTGGCATAATAATGGGCAAATATTTTAATATGGGACTATTAGGTATTTGGCTGGCAATGATTATAGACTGGATTGTGAGAGGTACCTTTTTTATAGGAAGATATAGAGGGCACAAGTGGGAAATTAAATGTGATTTATAAAATTTAAGTATAAAATATGGTTTATTAATTTGATTTGCAGAGAGGAGAGAATTTCCCATGCAAAATAATGCTATTATTGAAGAATTTATTGAGCTAACCAGTATTAATTCTCCATCACGTGGTGAAAGACGGATGGCAGACATTCTAAAAAAGAAATTGACTGAAATCGGCTGTGATGTGTATGAGGATGATACTGCCGGAAAGATTGGCGGTACAGCAGGCAATGTGATTGGGATACTCAGGGGTAAAGTGGGGAAACCTGTAATCCTTGCTGCTCATATGGATCGGGTGGCTAATGGAGATAATATTCGTCATGTTGTAACCAATGAGAAAATTACATCTGATGGGACAACCATATTGGCTGCTGACGATGTTAGCGGTATTGTCAGTATACTTGAAGGTTTGCGCCGAATAAAAGAAAGTGGGGAAGAGCATTGCAACGTTGAGGTAGTTTTTACAGTATGTGAGGAAGACTCTATTAAAGGCAGCGAATTTCTTAATTATGATCTGTTAACCGCAAAACACTGCTATTGTTTAGATTCTCCTGGACGTATTGGCAGAATTATTAATGCAGCACCATATAAAGTAAAGTTATTTATAAATGTTTATGGTAAGACCGCACATGCGGGACAAGCACCGGAAAAGGGAATAAATGCCCTGAAAATAGCGGCAAAGGTTCTGTCAGATATTGAAGAAGGGCGTATTGATAGTGAGACTACTGCTAACTGGGCACTTATAACAGCCGGTAAAACTACCAATGTTGTCTGTGATTATGTACGTATCGGCGGAGAGGCACGTAGCCATAATCCGAACAAACTTGGACAATATATTAGTTATGTAAAGCAGCACTGTGAAGAAGTAATTTCAGGAACTGGCGCAAAATTTGAGGTTCAGACCGAGTTTTGCTTTGAAGGGTTTGAGATTCCTGAGGAGGATGACTTGATAGTAACCCTTAAAGATGTTTTAAGTGATATTGGTATTGATGCTTATGTTCAAGGCGGAGGAGGCGGAATGGACGCTAATAGATTTAATTCTAAAGGAATTAAAAGTATTGGCGTGGCAACTGGCTATCTCAATAACCATAGTACTTATGAAGAAATATATATAAATGATCTAATAAAAGCAGGCGAAATGGTTGCAGGACTAATCAGATACTATTCCAGGAAATAAAATCGCCGGATGGTACCATAAAACAAAAGGGATGTTACCTTTACCATCACTATGATGTAAAGCAAACATCCCTCTCAATGATCTGGTTTGCTCAGATTTACATATATTACGTTACTATTCTGTTATTCACCAATTATATGTACAGTAACAGTGCGTTCACGGGCACGGGTCTGGTCAAAATCTATAAAATGGATATGGCCAAAACTTCCCAGTTCCAGTTTGCCGTTGTCAATGGGGATGGTTACGCTGCGCCCAATTATTGAAGACCTTAAATGTGCATCGGTGTTTAGTGTTCCCGGCTTGTCTTCACCGTGCTGAGCTGCAAACTCAGTAAGCTTTGGACCGGGATGCATATACTGTCCTTCCTTACGGCAGGTAGGAATAATTTTCTCAAGGACATCTACTAAATCCTGTTGGAGGAACTCCAGACCTGAGTAGGCTTCATCAAAGGAGCATTCTTCTATCATAACAGAACAAGTTGTATGGCGTGAAAAAACTACACATATACCGGATTTAACACCTGAACGGTCAACAATTTCCTGAACTTGATTAGTAATTCTATGGAAGGTAGGACGTAAACCGGTTGATTTTACCTGGAAGGTTTCTCTAATATTTTTCATTTTTTTATCCTCCTACAAATTACTTATTCTTTTTCGCCAGATCATCTGCTGCTTTCCGTACAGCTGCAACCATTTCCTCAAGTTTGGCAAATGGGTCATCTGACAGAAGGATTCCGGAAGCAGACCCTGCACCTTCAGATCCTGCCATTATAAAGTCATAAACCTGTTGTCCGGTGGTTATACCAGCCGCTTGCTCAACTAAAATATTAGGATTGATAGATTTAATTGCTTTTACAGATTCCAAGACATAACTCAAGTCACTAGCGGTTCCACTGCCGATAAGTTCGGTTGGTTCCGGGTTAATGATATCCGGATTTAAATGCGCGATAGCTTTCATTTCAGCAACGGAGTCAGCGCAAGCAAATGCTATCATATCCAGTTCGTGAGCTCTTTCAATGGTCTTCTTAATAGCAGATAGAGTCATGGGACGTTCGCAGTGATTAACCACTACACCTACGGCACCGGTCGCTTTAATTGCTTCTGGAAGTATGTCGGCCATTCCGCGTCCGGGACGAAGGGTGTCCATGTAGGGTGCCAAAACGATCAGGTTATCAGTATTTTCTACAATCCTTCTAAGCTCTGTATACGGAGCAATAAAAAGCACATCTATATCGTACTTTTTCGCAGCAGCATCAGCTGCTTTTGCTAATTCAAGCACTGCATCACCGTAGATATAGTTCTTTGTGCCAATTTCAAAAAATGGAGTTCTAATTTTTGGTTTCATATGTAGCACTGCCTTTCTAACAGTTTTTATTGTTGTATGTTAAAAGCTATGTACTCCGAGAATGTATGCATTTATCCTTTAATGCAGCATGTAACCTCGTTTCCTTTTTTAGTATATGTTTTTTTTATCCATAAGTCAACCCTACCTCAAAGCAGGGTATGGGCTGCCAGAATCCATGGATTCATTGTATAAAGTTGATTCATTTTATATCCGGCATCTGCTTGACAAATTCATATAAATCTTCCAGGGTGCCCTGATAATTTGGCTTAAACTGAGGGTTTCCACGATCAATCATGTAATCGGTAACAAGAAATGTGCCCATACCGATGCTACTTGCTATCATATCATCCTGAACATCATTTCCAATCATTAGGCAATTATTTGGAGATACATTTAGTATATGACATATATCCTTATAATAATTTATGTTTGGTTTGCAGTAATAGCTGTTTTCATAGGTAGTAATAAAACGCCACGGAAATTTATCAACACCAACCCAGGACATCCTTTCCAACATTGCCGAAAGGGGAAAGACAGGATTTGAAGCCAGAACAATATTATAACCTTTTTCAACCAGATTCTGAACAATCCGAGATGGTAACGAAGAATAATTAGCAATAGACTTAAGTTTGGGAAATTCCTTCTCGTAAAATTTGAAAAAATGGCCATACATCGCTTCCTTGTCTTTACCTATGGCAGGGATAAAGCTATTCATAAAAGCTTCTTCATTTGACATGTTCCCTTGGTTTTTCATCATGATATCTATAGAATGCATAAAATGTTTAAAGAAAACTTCAGGTTCAATCATATCTTTAAAATAACTAGTTATATCTTTAAAATACTTACTAATAAATTCATCTGTATCCCATGGTAATAAAGTTCCATCTAAATCAAATAAAATGACATTGTGCAAAATAATTCACCCCAAAATTGATATTTAAGATTCATATTAATCTATAAAAATTTATGTCCATTGTAATGTTATCATGGATTTAACCTTCTGTTAAGTTATAAAAGGAAAAGACATATCAGTAAAATTTTCGAAAGTTTTCATAATCCAAATGTAATGAAAGTGAAAATAAAATAATTAATTATTAAAACATTTTTTATTAGTTGCATCGCTGGTATGAATCTCTTAAAGCTGGCAGTTTAACTACTTATTCAACTGCAGCTTCAGCAAAAGACCTGTTAAATAAACTTTCAAGAAGTCCCTCGCTTCTACAAGGGGAAGTTAAATTGATGCGAAACTATTATAACAATCTCGCGAAGCGATTTTGCTGATGAATAGTAACAGGAGAATTATTAATTAAGAATTAAGAATATAGTAATATTCAGCAAATTAGTAATACCTGCGTCATATAATTTAGTAAGTGGTTTTGCTTTGCGAAAAGATTAATGAAATTACATATGCATATATTAAGTAAATATTAAAATATAATTACATATTCATTTCATAATAAATGACACATAATATTTAAATGTAAAAAATAAATTGTATTGGTTAACACAAATTGAATATTGACAAAGTTGTCGAAAATGATATACTAAATTCATAAAAATAATTTATTAAAAAGTATTGGTTTTATTGTATAGACTATTTATTATCATTTCTGCAGAGAGATTTACAGACTATTTAGAACCCGCAAGGAGTATTTCAATAATTATGAATAAGTTTTCGAAAATATGAATATATTTGCCTGAACATTTTTCAAAAAGAAATATGCTGCAGGCAATAAAATAAAAATAAAAAAACGTATTAAGGGGGAAACACAATGAAAAGAGTCATCTCTATTCTCTTAGTTGTAGTTATGCTGCTTAGTTTTGCTGGTTGCGGCAAAAAAGAGACTCCTGGTGGTACTGACGACAAAGCAAGTACAGGTACTAGCACTGACAGCACATCTCAAAAGAAAGTTGAAGAAGTCTATTTCTTCTCATCCATTGGCGCATATAAAACTTTGCTTGAACAGGAAATAGAGAAATGGAATAACGGTGAAGGCGCTCAAAAGGGTGTGCGCATAGTAATGGAAACAAATATTGACAACTATGGTACTGCGCTTGAGACCATGATACAGGCCGGCACATATCCTGATTTGGCTGATATGTATGCAAGAGTTGATATGTTGAAAGCTGGTTATGCACGTAACTTGTATGAGATTAAAGAAATTCAAGACTTAGTAGAGCGTTTTAAACCCTACCTTTCACAAGGTATTAACCTCCAAGGCGACAAGCTGTACTCTCTGCCTCTTGAATTAGTTCCTCTCAAGATGGTTTATAATGCAGAGATTTTTAAAGAATGTGGATTGACTGAACCTCCCAAGACTTGGGACGAAATGGCTGATTATGCAAAAATCATTACTGAAAAAGGAAATGGAAAGTACTATGGTTTTGGATGGACAACAATGTGGACTGCTTCCTTCCAACGCCTTGCAATGAAAGCTACAATAAGCAGCACTGGTGTTGGTTGGTTCAACAATAATACAGGAACTTATGACTTCAAACCATTCGAAAAGGTTATTAAGGCGATTGCAAGAATGTATCAGGAAGGTTCAATGTTCCCGACTCCACTTGATCAGCACATTGACCCCATTCGTAACAGATTTGCTGAAGGGTTAGTTGGTATGGAAATTGCTCCTTCATATGACGTATCAGTTTATACCAGCCAGTTCCCGGCTAAATTTGACTGGAGAGTTTGCGAAGTTCCTGCAATAACTGAAGAAGGTTTAATATACAACGGAATAGCACTCAACCGTGGAAATATTTCCATTACCAAGTGGGTTGAAGAAAGCAGATTGCCTGCTGTTATAGAAGCTTTCAGATTCATGCACAGCAAGGAACTCTACAAGAAACTCTATTCCAACAGCGCTATTATTCCTCATGAAATGGAATTAATCGAAGAAGTTAAAAAAGCAGGTTTTGAATACGAAATGCCCAACTGGTCTGTAATGTCTGATATAACTTATTATGTAGGAGAACCTGTAAGACCTGATAGGTTACTTACTCTTGATGGTGATAATTACCATACAGTATTTACCAATATAATGTTGGGTGAAACTACTTGGGAAGCTGAAATCGATGCTCTTAACAAACGCTACAATGATGCATATAAAAAGGCAAAAGATCAAGGGCTTATAGATGTATCAATCTATGAAGCACCATGGGATCCTGGCAAGAGGAAATAAATAATAAGTTGTAATTATTAGGGCATTATTAGGACGCATCTTATGAATTCGGCTAATAGGGGGCGAATTATGAAATCGTCCCCTATATTTGTATAGCCAACGTTTAATGCAGTAAACAGGAGGCGATTTAATGAAAGGAAAAAATGCTCTTACTTTGAGGAGAAAAGAGATAATTCAGTCGTATGTTATGATCGCTTGCAGTGTAATAGGCCTTTGTCTGTTTGTTATATATCCTATAGGCTGGACCTTCAGATGGTGCTTGTATAACTATAGCGGTATTCTTGCACCTGTATATGTAGGATTTGAAAATTTTGCAAAGATTTTCGGAGAAACCGGTACACGTTTTTGGCAAGCTGTAGGTAATACATTTGTATTTGCCATAGGAAAGCTGGCGGTAGAATTGCCTTTGGCGTTGGTCCTTGCATATATACTGGCAAGTAACCTTAAAGGTAAAGACTTTTTCAGGACCATATATTTTCTGCCTTCCATGCTTTCAGTAGCAGTCATAGGTATAGTTTTCTTTTATCTGTTTGGTTCTTATAATGGTGTTGTCAATGAAGTGTTGGTGGCGTTTGGAGGGAAAAGAATATCTTGGTTCACCAACGGTACTCTTGCAATGATTGTTTTGATGATTACATCCATATGGCAGAACTTTGGAATAAATATGCTGTTTTTTATGACGGGACTTCAGAGTATACCTGTTGAATTATATGAATCTGCCGCAATTGATGGGGCAAGTTCTGCTCAGAGATTCTTTAAAATTACAATACCAATGCTAGGACCTGTAACTCAGATGGTTGTTATGAACGCATTGCTTGGCTCCTTGAAGGTTACCGATCTTGTTCTTGTTATGACAAACGGTGCACCAAATGGTAAGACGGAGGTTATGATGAGCTATATATATAAGCAATTCTTTAGCAGTGTACAGGCAGGAACTGCCAACAACTATGGTTATGCTTCTGCTTTGTGTATTATTACTGCAGGTATACTGGGTATTATAACTTTAATCTATCTCAGAATGACTAAAAAGAGCAGCGAGATTTATTAAGGGAGGTAAAGATAGATGGCTACAACAAGTAATTTATTCTGGAAAATCGTCCTGTACCTCTTCCTGTTAATTATGGTATTTATTACGCTGGTTCCAATTGTATATACCGTATCAGCATCTTTTAAACCAAATACAGAAATCCTGAGCGGTGGTGCACATATTATACCTAAGAATTTCACAGTAGATAACTATATTATCGCCTGGACCATGGGCTCTTCAGGTGGCTCAGCAGTAGGGCGTAAGGTAGTTACCTTTGCTGACTATACAGTAAACTCAATAATACTGGCTTCTATTACTGTTGTCGGTACAGTAATATTTACCTCTATGAGTGCATACTGTTTCCAAAGAGGTGATTTTCCGGGGAGAAAGTTATTATATAATATTTTCCTGGCTACAATGTTTATTGCTGCAGGTTCAATTACTATCTTTCCGGTAGTGAAGCTGGCATCAATTTTTGGTATGAACAACCTTTACGGTGCCTCCATTGTGCAAATATTCACGACATCTGCTGCCAACTTGTTCCTAACCATGGGATATATGAGAACAATAGACAAAGAGATTGATAACGCTGCGAAGATTGATGGCTGTTCATTCTTCCGGACTTATTATAATATAATTTTACCATTGTGTAAGCCCATACTTGCTACCATTGCTTTAATGAGCTTCCGACATGCATGGAATGATTATCTGCTTCCAATGGTGTTTACATTGGGGAAACCTGCACAGTATCCGCTGGTAGTAGGAGTAGTTGCGCTTAAGAGTTTCGGCGGCGAAGGTGCAGCACAATATAACCTGCTTATGGCAGGAACAATGTTCTCACTTGTTCCTATAGTTGTCATATATCTGGCATTAAACAGATACTTTATTGCCGGTATAACTCAAGGAGCAGTAAAAGGTTAGAAGAAAGAGCATATAACCTATATATGATATATAGCCTATATATGGCGGACTTTAAATAAGGAATAGAACTCTTTTGATCAGCATAAATATGCACGATTATGATATATATTTATGCATAATGTGGTATTTGTTTTATTTTATTTTAATGTATAGAATTGTAAAAAATTGAATATAAGCGTTGATGTTAATAGCGCTTCAATTATAAAGTCTTATTAAACTGCAACAGTATTTTGTTGCAGTTTAATACATTTATTATATATATACAATTTAGTATAATTTGTTCACTTGCATACTTCTTGATAATAAAAGTTATATAATTCATAATAGTTATTAAACTGAGAATAGTTTAGCAGTTTTTTGTTTTTAATTTTTTCCGGCTTTTAAGTAAGTGCCATATAAGAACATCAGACTTAAATATATGAAGAGGAGGAGAAGAATGGCTTATATAAAATTTAATTATAGTGATTTGCAAGTTTTTTGTGTAGACGCATTTGAAAGATTTGGATTTTCAAAAGAGGACAGCAAAATTATAACAGATAATTTGCTTTTATCTGATCTTTATGGTATTGAAAGCCATGGAATGCAAAGATTAGCTAGATATCATAAATGCATTAAGAGCGGTATGATTAAAGTAGAAGCAAAACCTGAAATTGTCTTTGAGACGCCTATTTCTGCCGTAATTGACGGACATGACGGCATGGGACAGCTTATAGGGCACTATTGTATGGAAATTGCCATTAAAAAAGCTAAAGAAAGCGGAGCCGGTTTTGTTATGGCTCGGAATTCCAATCATTATGGGATTGCGGGATATTATGCGAAACAGGCTTGTGATGAGGGATTTATTGGAATTTCATTTACCAATTCAGCTGCCATAATGGTTCCAACCTTTGGGAGAAAAGCTATGCTGGGCTCAAACCCAATTGCAGTAAGCATACCGGCAGATCCCTATCCTTTCTTTTTTGACGCTTCAACAACAGTTGTAACCAGAGGGAAACTTGAAGTATACAATAAAATGGAAAAGCCTCTTCCGCTTGGTTGGGCACTGGATGCGCAGGGACATGATACTACTGATGCTGCAGATGTATTAAAGAATATAGGTAATAAAGCTGGAGGAGGGATAGTACCTTTAGGAGGGTCCACAGAGCAAACTGGGAGTCATAAAGGTTATGGATTTGGCTTGATTTGTGAGATATTTTCTTCAATTTTATCTTTAGGTACAACCTCCAACGATACATACAATGGAAATAAATGCGGAGTATGTCATGGCTTTATAGCAATTAATCCTAGTATTTTCGGAAATGCTGATGATATTAAGGCCCACCTTTCTAATTATTTAGAGGTTCTTCGAAATTCTGAAAAAGCTGAAGGCCAGTCTCGTATTTATACTCACGGGGAAAAGGAAATAGAGGCTTCCATCGACAGAATGAAAAATGGTATTCCGGTAAATGATAAAACTGTTAAAGAAATGCAGGATCTTTGTAAAGACCTTAATATGGATTTTGGAGCTTACTTTAGGAAATAACCGGAAAATATTATAAAATAAATAAAAAATTTAATGTTAGTGTAAAAAACTATTGACATTAACGTTACGTCAATGTGTATAGTGGACTTAAAGGAGGTGGGTCCATGGAATACACCATTAGGAAACTAAGTCAGTTGGCAGGTATAAGTACCAGAACGTTAAGATATTACGATGAAATTGAACTTCTTAAGCCGGCAAGGGTTAATTCGTCAGGATATCGAATCTATGGTAAAAAAGAAGTAGATAAACTGCAGCAGATACTTTTTTACAGAGAATTAGGTGTAAGCCTGGATAAAATTAAAGAGATAGTAAATGCACCTTCTTATGATGAAATGGCAGCACTTAGAGAACACCGTGAAAAGCTTCTTGAGAAAAGGGTACAACTGGATATTCTTATTGCTAATATTGACAGAACAATATTGGAAAAAGAAAGGGGCATTGCTATGGATGATAAAGAAAAATTTATAGGCTTTAAGAAAAAGCTCATTGAAGAAAATGAAAAAAAATATGGTAAGGAAGCACGTGAAAAGTACGGCGATGAGGCAGTTGAAAAATCAAATAGAAAGTTAATGAATATGACCCAGCAGGAATATGATGAGCTTTCCAGACTTTCAGAGGAAATTATAAGAAAGCTTCATGAGGCTTATAAAACAGGTGATCCTGCTGGTGAACTGGCTCAGGAAACAGCGGATTTGCATCGCAGGTGGCTGAGCTTCTATTGGGATAACTACAGTAAAGAAGCTCATGCAGGTCTGGCAAGAATGTATGTAGAAGATGAAAGATTCAAAGCATATTACGATAAAGATGTACCCGGAGCTGCAGAGTTCCTGAGAGATGCCATTCTTATTTACACAGGTATGAAGGATTAGAAACACAGGGACGGTTCTCCTGAAGCACAGGGACGGTTCTTTTGCTTCCGCTTTGATGGAAGCAAAAGAACCGTCCCGGCATTTCCATCCAACTGTATACACTTCCCTGACTTTCTGCATATATTGTAAGTAAAGGTAAGGGAGGATTTTTTATGATTATACATGTTGTGAGTTCAGGAGAAACGCTGTGGCAGATATCAAACCGCTATGGTGTTTCTGTTTCAGAAGTTATATCAATAAATCAGCTTTTAAACCCAAACCGGCTGGTTGTAGGGCAGGCTCTTGTAATTCCCATAGAGGCTACAGTCTACATCGTACAACCGGGAGATGCTTTGTGGAGAATTGCCCAGCAATATGGAACAACAATCCAAACAATTGTTCAATATAATCAGATTACAAATCCTAATAACATATACCCTGGTTTAAGATTAATTATTCCTGCGCAACGTCATATTGTGCGGCCTGGGGAGACTTTATTTCAAATTGCCGGATTATATGGCGTTACTTTACAGGATATTATAAAAGTAAACAGAATTGAAAATCCCGATATTATTTATCCCGGAACAGTACTTGTTATTCCTGTAAAGCCAAGACCTCCCATAGATGTAAATGGATATATATACATCTTGGGTCAGGAGGCAGTACCAATAGTAGAAGAAGTGGGAGAATATTTAACATACTTAAGTCCTTTTGCCTACTTAATAAGAGAGGATGGAAGTCTTCAGCCAATAGGGGATGAACCGGCAATCCAGGCAGGAAGAAACAGAGGGGCTATACCCATGATGTCAATAACAAACTTCACATCCACAGCAACAGGTGCAAATCTTGCCCATATTGTGCTGAGCACACCTCAAATAGTCGAGAGATTGCTTGATAATGTAATTAATATAATGAGAACTAAAGGTTATGAAGGACTGAATGTTGATTTTGAGAATGTTCTTCCGGAAGACCGGCAAAATTATAATAATTTTCTTACTAGGACAGTTGAACGGTTGCATCCTTTAGGTTATTTTGTATCTACAGCAGTTGCTCCAAAAACAAGCGGTACTCAGGTTGGACTGCTCTATGAAGCTCACGATTACGAAGCTCACGGAAGAATTGTAGATTTTGTTATTTTAATGACATATGAATGGGGATATAGGAAAGGGCCACCCCAGGCTATTTCACCCTTAAATCAGATTATTCGGGTTCTCAACTATGCTGTTTCTGTAATACCCAGGGAAAAAATCTTTTTTGGATTCCAAATATATGCAAGGGATTGGCGCCTGCCATTTGTACAAGGCCAGGAAGCTGAGACATTCAGTGTTCAGGAGGCAATACAAAGAGCAATAAGATATGGAGCAGTTATACAATATGATATCCCAACTCAGTCACCTTTTTTCAGATACACCGATGAACAGGGAGTAAGGCATGAAGTATGGTTCGAAGATGCACGAAGTGCCCAGGCCAGGTTTGACACAGTAAAAAACTACGGATTAAGAGGAATCAGTTACTGGGCTTTAGGTTATCCATTTCCACAAAACTGGGTTCTTCTTGAAGACAATTTTACCATACGGAAAGGATGATTAATATCAGTTCTTTATTTTTCGCTATTCCACTGCAAACTCCTGGCCATATGCGGCTAAGCTAAAAGCTTTTTCTGCATCTGAAAGCTGCAGACCCTGGATATTCATTTTCTCGACATCTCCGATACCAATATTGATGTTTTTCAGATCCCACAGGTATCGGACCGCTTGATTTTTAAAGCCCAATAATCTTGCCCCCACGGTATCTACGGCCACAGGATCGGTTCCACTGATAACAATTCCTGTATGCTTCGGGATTCCGGTATGGGGGCCGGTTCCTATCATTGCAGGATTTGCGCTCACAATAGAAAGATCAATAGGTATCTTTTCAGCCATCGCTCGTATAAATCCATGGAGATCATTGTGAATTCCAAGATTTTTCTTGGGATGTCCATGTTCTTCAGTAGGGGGCCATCCTAATGCAATATTCTTAATTGCTGCTGTTATGGTGGCTTCACTGTGCAACTTTAATTGAGCAAAAGAAATGAGAAAAGTCATCTCATCATACAATTTATTTAAGTTAGTAGCATTCGGAGAATTATGATTTAAGCTGATCCTTGTAAAGGGACCATGATTCAGGTCCACAAATTCCACTTGTTCTTCCTGGATTATTTTTTCGTAACCTACCTGGTTCATTACCTCCGCAGTGCTTTTTCCGGCAGAACCGGTAGCTACAACAATACGCCGGGGATTATTTTCTTTTGCAAACCGGATTACCGTTCTTAAACTTTCCTGACCAACTGTATCAGCAGTTTCAGGACCTTTAGGCAATACCCAGTTTGGGGTTATCACTACTACATCATTTGAATTAATAAGATTGCCAGCATGAATTAAGCGTAAGGATTCAAGTATTGCCGCATTTTCATTACTATTTATAGCTATACCTATATCAGCACAATTTCTGCGCCTTTGTCTCATGAAGCACACCTCCAGCACACATTTTCTCTAATTATTTAGATTTTATTCTCAAAAACAAACAGAAATATATAAAGTTATGATATAACAATTAATTACAGGTAACATAAATATGGCAGCAGTTTATCAGAAAGACTATAAAATATCCTTTTTCAATAGTATAATTAAGGCAAGGCCGTCCGAAAGATACTTTTTAATTATTTTTTACAAGGAAAGGAGTGCAAGTTTTTTGAGTGGAGGGAACGTTATACAAAACTGGTTAAAAACCATAAGGCTTTTTTTTCAGACTGGAAGCTATTTAATAGTAGGAGGCAAGATATTAAAGATTTTAATTATTGCTTTTGTATCAAAAGTAATCATACAGGTTGGTAGAAATCTCATAAAAAGAATGTTTGATAAGCAAATAAGTATTATACCTCATGCAAGAATTGATGAAAGAAAGAATAATACACTAAAAAGTTTAGTTCAAAGTATTATGACTTATGTAGTATATTTCATAGCAATATTAATAATCCTTGGGGAATTAGGAGTTCAGACCACATCAATTTTAGCAACTGCCGGTATCGGAGGCCTGGCAATTGGCTTTGGAGCTCAAAACCTGGTAAAGGATATAATAACCGGTTTTTTCATTCTTTTTGAAGATCAATATGCAGTGGGTGATTTTGTTACTATTGGCGACATCTCAGGAACAGTAATGGAAATTGGACTTAGAGTAACTAAGATAAGAGGTTTTAAAGGAGATATAAATATAATACCAAATGGTCAGATAACTCGGGTAACAAATTTTTCCAGAAGCAACTCGCTGGCTATAATAGATATGAATATTTCCTACGACACCGATGTAAGTGAGGCAGTGAAAATTATGGAGGATACAGCCAATAAATATGCAGAAGGAAATCAGGATATTGTAGAAAAACCACAGGTATTAGGAATAACAGAGTTTGGAGATTCTAAAATTACTATAAGGGCAATTGTACGTACATTACCTCTTAAACACTGGGGTGTTGAAAGGGAGCTAAGAAAACTGATGAAAGAAGCTTTTAACAAAAATGGAATTGCTATGCCTTTGCCTGTAACAGTTGTCATACATAATAATAAATCATAATTGGGAAGATATAATAATGTATTTATTAATTATTACAAAAAATACTTTTTTAACCCTCTCCTTCTATAAAGAAGAAGAGGGTTTCTTATATAAGTGAGTTTTTAAGTTAGTTTTAAGTCTCATATTAATATAGTAAATATCAAATTAATATTTTTATTATTAGTTATTTTATCAAGCAGAATATCTTGAATTTTGGTATACTATATATCAGGATATTTTGCTGCAAAAAAACATTTTTTAGAAATAAATGAAGTATATTAGTGAATTTTTACGATGATAATAATGAGTGATAAAATATTAATGTTTAATACATTTGTTCTTGACAGAGAAAGCTGGTGATAGAATGAAATTTTTTAACTCTGTTCAAAAAAATATGAATTTTAAAGATGTAATAAAAAGCATTGAGTTTTTTATTAAATCTAATCCCGACAGCAAGTACCGGATAGCAGTGGGAACCGATTCTCAGGTTTGCGGAGAATATACATGCTTTGCTACAGGTATTCATATACACAGGATTGGACAGGGAGCCTGGTGCTGCATAAGTAGAAATTTTGAGAAAAAACAATACAATAATCTTAAGGAGAAAATATCAAGAGAAACATTAATAACATATGAAGTAGTATATAAGCTAAATGAGGAGCTGGTAGATTCTTTATGCAAATTTATGGAAAAATATAAGAATTTCGACTGTAAGTTGGAGGCACATATTGATGTTGGAACAAACGGAGAAAGCAGAAAACTCATAAGAGAAATGGTATCATATTTTCAGGGCCTGGATATCGATGCAAAGATCAAACCGAATTCATTTGTGGCAAGCTGCTATGCAAACAGGTACAGCAAGAGCCTTCCCAAGTTCTTAAAGAAAAGATCTGCTCATAAAAAGCAAATCAATGTAGTTTAAAATACCAATCATCCATCATTTCCATTTTTTCGAAACAAATATACATCAATTAGTAAAAATGCTATAATATTAAGCACAATATATGCTTTTATCTATTTTTCTGGGGGACAAATAACAAAATGACAAATAAGAAAAGTAATCAAAGAACAGTATTCAAAAAGCTAAAGAATATTTTAAGCTTTATTTTGGTAATAGTATACATATTTGTTTTATTTCCTGTATATGCCACTGAAAGTCAGGAAGCCAGGTTTATAGATGTACCTGAGGGACATTGGGCTGAAGATGTTATTCACAGGCTTCGAGAACTCAAAATTACTAATGGTATTGGCAATAATGAATTTGGATTAGGTTTAACCATTGCCAGAAGTGAATTTGTAACCTATTTGGTAAGACTTATGCAATGGGAATTGATATATCCTGAAAAAGGGAGCTTCATTGACAACACAGATACCTCAAAGTGGTATTACTCATATATAGAAACAGCTCTGAAAAACGGAGCAATATCCGGGAATGAAGAAAAATTCCGCCCGGAGGAGCCTATTACCCGTGAAGAAATGGCTGTAATGATTGTGAATACATTGGGATATGATTCACTTGCAAAGGAAATGGGTTATTTGGGCAAACCCTTTGAAGATGTGGAACAAAATACAGGTTATATTACTATTGCAAAGGATTTTGGAATAATTAACGGAGTAGGGGATAACCTGTTCAAACCCTGTAATACTGCCACAAGAGAAGAAGCTGCGGCAATGATGATTCGAATGTTCAATAAGATGCATCAGTATTTTGAAGAATTAAATGCTTTTTATGCAATACAATCGGTTGGACAGATGGATTTAATCGAAAAGCTTGATTCGGTATGTTTCGGTTGGAGCCGTTTGGAATATGACCAGGAAAATGATCAGGTTATTTTAAATACAACAAGGAAAAATAATAATGAATTTGCTTTTCCTATTGATTTTTCAGAGCCCATAAAAAAGGCTAAAGAAAGTAATGTAATAGCGCAGTTGATGGTATATGCAGATAATGGTACATTAATTAGTCCTGATAAAGAAAAAAAGGTTCCTCTGCTTGAATACATACTGTTTAATTCCGAACAGCGTATACAAGCGGTGAATTCCATTATTGAACAAGTTAATGATGTGATTGTGGAAAATGAAAAGATTTCCTTTGATGGAGTAGTCATAGATTTTGAGAGCATGAAAGGAGAGGAGCTTAGTAAGTCTTTTAATATATTCCTTCAGGAATTAAAAAAGGAACTTGACAAGACAAATAAAAAACTCTTTGTAGCAGTACATCCTCGCAGAAAGCCGGGACTTGAATTTTATGACGGTTATGACTACAGGACTATTGGAGAAATTGCAGACAGGATCATATTAATGGCGCATGATTATTATGCCAAAAGCCTTAATAGTAAAGAAAAGGATAATGGGTACACGCTTACTCCTCTTTCACCTTTGGATGAAGTATATTTTGCCTTGAGAGCTATTACAGATAAGGACACAGGTGTTCAGGACCTCGATAAAATTTGGTTGCAAATTTCCTTTGATACAGTGCAATGGAAGCTTAAAAATGGAAAAGTAGATAATCAATATCCTTATAAGCCAAGCTATGATGCAGTCAGACAAAGGCTCCTGAAAGGTGCAGTAATAAATTATGGGAAATTAAGCCGGAATCCATATGCTACTTTTTACGACAGCCAGGATGAAACTGACAATGTTCTTTGGTATGAAGATTCACGCAGTGTACAAGCCAAAATAGACCTTGCCAGAATGTTTGGCATAAAGGGGCTATCTCTGTGGCGCCTGGGCAATATACCGAATTATGGTGAAAATGGTACAATAGAAATATATCTGGATGTGTGGCAGCAAATTCTTGGTAATTATACAGAAAAGTGAGAGCCTATGGATTATCTTAGCGGAGTTGTTGAAAGAATTACATATTCAAATGAAGAAACAGGATTTTCGGTTATAAAGATAAAATCCAAGGGGTTTTCAGATCTTGTAACAGTAGTGGGAAATCTTGCTGCTGTCAACGTGGGCTCTACAATTAAGCTTAAAGGTGAATGGAAATACGATAGTAAATATGGCAGGCAGTTTAATGTTATTGAGTATACTGAAGTGATACCTGCCACAATCGCAGGAATTGAAAAATACCTGGGGAGCGGCCTTATAAAAGGGATAGGGCCTGTATATGCCAAAAGAATTGTTCGTTACTTTAAAGAGGATACTATAAGAGTTATTGATGAGGAACCTGACCGTCTTACAGAGGTAGAAGGAATAGGGGAAAAGCGGTTGGAGATGATAAAAAAAGCATGGAAAGAACAGAAAGAAATAAAGAATGTTATGCTGTTTCTGCAGAGCAACGGAGTTTCAACAGCTTTTGCCGTGAAAATATATAAGACTTATGGGAATCAGAGTATCAATATGGTAAAAAGCAATCCATACCGACTGGCTGATGATATTTGGGGCATAGGATTTAAAACGGCTGATAAAATTGCCTTTCAGCTTGGCTTTGATAAAAACTCCTATGAAAGGTGCCGTTCAGGAATTATTTATATCTTGAATGAGTTTTCAAATGATGGTCACTGTTATGCTGAAAGAGAGCAATTAATATCTGAGTGCAAAAAAATTCTAGAACTGGAAGAAGAATTAATTGAAAGTACTCTGAACAGATTGATTGAAGAAAAACTGGTTATATTGGATAAGGATAATATAATTTATCTTCCGCCTTTCTATTACAGTGAGGTTGGTGTTAGCAATAGAATTAAAGATATACAGGTGTTTCAGGCTATAATATCAAATATTGATATAGACCGGTTAATTTCTCAAATTCAAAAGGAATATGGTATAAAATATGATGAGATACAACTTCAGGCAATAAAAACAGCTGTCAATTCCAAGTTTATGGTGCTTACAGGAGGTCCCGGAACAGGAAAAACAACTACTACACTAGCTATCATCAAAATATTTCAAAAATTGGGTAAAAGAGTATTGCTGGCAGCTCCCACCGGCAGGGCTGCAAAAAGGTTGTCAGAAACTACAGGTATGGAAGCAAAAACTATTCACCGTCTACTGGAATATAAACCTCCTGAAGGATATAAGATAAATGAGAAAAACCCTCTGGACTGTGATGTGCTTATCGTTGATGAAACCTCCATGGTTGATATAATTCTGTTTTATAACCTGCTTAAAGCTGTAACAAATGATACGGCAGTAATACTAATAGGAGATGTTGATCAGTTGCCTTCAGTAGGTGCAGGTAATGTTCTCAGAGATATTATAGATTCAGGAGTAGTGAATGTTGTAAGATTAGAAAGAATTTTCAGGCAGGCTATGGGAAGTGCAATTATTACCAATGCCCATCGTATAAACAAAGGTCAAATGCCAATTCTAAAAAATTTGAAAAACAAGGATTTTTTCTTTATTGAAGAGGAAGAACCGGATAAAATACCAGAAATCATAAAAGACCTTTGCACAAAAAGGCTGCCAGGATATTATAAAATAGATCCCATAAATGATATTCAGGTTTTATGTCCGATGCAAAAAGGTGATGCAGGAGCACAAAATATGAATATTGTACTGCAGGAAGCCTTAAATCCAACAGAAGTTTGCATAAAGTACGGAGGTATAGTATACCGGCTTAATGACAAAGTAATGCAGATAAAGAATAATTATGATAAAAATGTATTTAATGGAGATATAGGTACTATTGTTGAAATTGATATGGAGGACAAAACACTGGTAATACGTTTTGATGAAAATAATGTAAATTATGATGTCACTGAACTCGATGAAATAGTTCTAGCTTATGCTACTACTGTACACAAGAGCCAGGGAAGCGAATATAAAATTGTCATTGCGCCTTTTACGATGCAGCATTATATAATGCTGCAAAGAAATCTATTATACACTTGTGTAACAAGAGCGAAAAAAGTATTTATTCTGATTGGTTCAAAAAAAGCTGTAGCTATTGCTGTTTCAAATAATAAAATACAGCGCCGGAACACCCGGCTTTCAGCCAGACTTACTGAAAAATGAAATTATTACAAGTATGGGACTTCCTTATTCAACAAAGAATAATAATGAAGGAGGAAGTCACATAATGGAAGAAAATAATCAGTTGTCAATAATTGAATCAATAGATATTCAAAATATTCCTGCAATTATGCAGAAAATAAATGCCATGCAGGCAATTGTCCAGAAAACTCTCAGAAAAGATCATGATTATGGAGTTATTCCAGGAACAAATAAGCCAACACTTCTAAAACCTGGTGCTGAGAAAATATTATTAATGTTCGGGCTTACTTCCGAATATGAACTATTGGATAAAATAGAAGATTTCGGGAGAGGTTTTTTCAGCTACTCGGTAAAATGCCTCTTAACAAAAAACGGGAAGAAGATTACCGAGGGAGTCGGCCATTGTAATACCTATGAATCAAGATATCGTTGGAGATGGGTTAGAGAGAATGATGTTCCGGAAAATATGAATAAAGATGACCTCATATCCAGAACGGACAGATTTGGACGAAGAATATTCAAAATAATCAATGATGATCCATATACTCTGGCTAATACTGTACTGAAGATGGCTAAAAAAAGGGCTCAAATTGATGCGGTACTTACAGTAGCGAGTCTGTCGGAAGTCTTTACCCAGGATCTTGAGGATATGGCCGAATATGTTCGTGATGATGAAGAAATACCAGTAATGGATACTGCGGAAGCAGAATCAATAAGAATTACTTTCGGAACAAAACATAAAGGCGACACTTTGGGAGAAATTTACAGAAATGACAGGGGTTATTTTGATTGGTTGATGAAAAATGAGAGAACAGACCCTGTCATAAAAAAGGCATGTGAGACTATTTTGTATAATTATGAATCAAGCCCGGATAACACTCAAATGCCTCCTTCATAATCAAAGAAAGCCTTATGTTGTTTATATTAATATCTTATGGTTTTAAATAAAATAAAGGATATATTTCTAGAATATATCCTTAATTTTATTTAATTCATACTTAATTTCATAATGAGTTATATCTAATTTTAGTTAACGTAACTTTTCTTGTATACAAAAATATTGATAAAGTTATTGCTTACAGTCTTGCTACTCCAGACTTTCTTGCTGCTTCTGCCACTGCTTTTGCAACTGCGGGTGCAACTCTTTCATCAAAAGGAGCAGGGATGATATATTCAGGAGACAATTCTTTTTCATCAATTAAATTTGCGATAGCATATGCTGCAGCAATCTTCATATCATCGTTAATATCAGAAGCACGTACATCAAATGCACCACGGAAAACACCTGGGAAGGCAAGTACATTGTTAATCTGGTTTGGAAAATCGCTTCTGCCTGTACCAACTACTTTAGCTCCGGCAGCAATAGCTTTATCAGGCATAATTTCAGGTATAGGATTTGCCATGGCAAAAACAATAGCGTCTTTATTCATTGACTTTACCATTTCTTCTGTTAGCGTATCAGGTCCGGATACTCCAATAAATACATCGGCACCTTTAATTACATCTCCAAGAGAACCTTTCTTCATCATTCTATTAGATATAGCTGCCATTTCTGCTTTAATTGGATTTAAATCTTCACGGCCTTCATATATAGCTCCTTTGCGGTCGCAAAGAACCACATCCTTAAGGCCGAGAGCCATAAGAAGCTTGACTATAGCAATACCGGCTGCACCTGCTCCGTTACATACAACACTTATTTCATCAATCTTTTTACCGCAAATCTTAAGAGCATTTACTAAAGCTGCCAATGTAACAATAGCTGTTCCATGTTGATCATCGTGGAAAATCGGAATATCACAACGTTCCTTAAGTTTCTTTTCAATTTCAAAGCAGCGGGGAGCTGAAATATCTTCAAGATTTACTCCGCCAAAGCTTCCGGAAATTAACACTATAGTATTGACAATTTCATCTACATCCTTGGATTTTATACAAAGAGGGAAAGCATCTACATTACCGAAAGTTTTAAAAAGAACACATTTTCCTTCCATAACCGGCATTCCTGCCTCCGGTCCGATGTCTCCAAGACCAAGAACAGCAGTACCGTCAGTTACCACTAGAGCCATGTTCCAACGTCTTGTTAGTTCATAAGATTTATTAATATCTTTTTGTATTTCGAGACAAGGAGTAGCTACTCCAGGGGTGTATGCCAAGGATAGATCATGCTTATCCTTTACTGATACAGTAGGAACTATTTGAATTTTACCTTTAACGTTATAATGCAGCTGAAGACTTTCTTCTGCAATAGTCATCTTTTTATCCATTTATGTACTCCTCCAATCATATGTAATTATTTCTAAATATATCATTTTGGCATGTTTTATTCAAGTTATGTATGAAACAGATCAAAATTATTTTTGTTTGCTTATAACAACATTTTAATTATACTCAGCCGTTTTGTGGTAAATAAATATATAGAGGTTGGGGAACTTATACTTAATTCGTTGTGCTAACTTTATAAAGGTATATGCGTTATTTATTAATAACATGAGTTTCGTTTAGCGCAAGTAACTGTGTATTAGGTATATTATTTTAAGCTTTTTTACCTAATTATGAAGCAAGGAGGTTATAGATATGGAAAATAGTGTATATGAACAGCTTGTTAATTTTATTGTTGAGATTTGTAAAAGCAAAAATATTAAGGCTCCTGAAGCAGCAGAGTTATTTGAAAGGCTTAGGATTGACGTATTAGAAAAGCTTTTGGAAAACTCAAATGTTTTCTATGTTTTAAAAAATGACGGCAGGCTTGAGGTTTTTGATGAAGAAAAACTTTTTATTAGTATAGCCAATGCATCTGATGAAATAAACCAGCCATTGACAAAAAGTGATATAAACAATGTGGTTGCTATGATAGTTAATTCTGCAGTTAACGGAAATAACCGCAGCAGGATTATTACATCTAAAAAAATACGTAAAGCAGTTCTGGAATCTCTAAATAACATGGGCTTCCAAAATGTCGGCAGAAGCTTTAGTAATTATATAAAGGTATAAAATATCAGGCATGGGAAATAGCATTGGGAAGATTCCGGGGAAGATCTTATGTCTAAACTGATTTTGCCTGTACTGCCGGTTTTTTTGTTACCCGGATTTAGTGAGCTATTCCTGCCATGCCTTTATTTGAGGAGGTTAAAGTATGCATGAAGCCTACTTCAGGAATATATGGTTTTAATTACAATTAAATACAAAATTTATAAGACTTTAACTATATCAAATACAGAGCTCAACACAAGCCAGTTCTGTGGGAAGTACCGGCCAATGGTCCAGTAACTCAGACCGCCAACTCTAAATCTGTTTGCCAGTGTAAATTTTGCAAGCATGCTGTTTGCGTCCTCAAACCATACTACATGCTGCCTGCCGTTGCTGTCATAATAGTAAAAGAATGGCGCCTGGGATATGGCATCATACTGTATATTGGCGCCTACCCTTGCTGCAAGATCAACAGCACCAACATTTGAGATTACCTGTGCAGCCGTTCCCGGAGTAAAAGGCAGAGTCCAGTCATATCCATAGTTTGGTATTCCCATAAAGATTTTTTCGTTAGGTATTTCGGTAACTGCGTATTCAAGGACTCTTCTTACTTCGTTAATTGGAGCTACCGCCATGGGAGGACCATAAGTATAACCCCATTCGTATGTCATAAGTATTACATGATCTACCAGAAGACCGTGAACAGGATAATCATGCGCCTCATATAGCAATCCTTGCTGGCTTGCTGATATTTTGGGGGCAAGAGCTGTTGTTATCTGATACCCCAGTGGCCTTAGGGTATTTACAATTCTTCTGAGAAAATTGTTATAACTTTCTCTGTCATAGGGATATATATATTCAAAGTCTATATCCAGGCCATAGTAATTTTTGTTTCTTAGAGTTGTAAGTATATTGTTTACCAGATTATCCTGAGCAGTGGCATTAGTAAGTACAGAATGAGCAATATCACTGTTGAATCCAGCACCTTCTTCAGTATTGGTTATAACCATCAACGGCGCGGTACCTGCTGCTCTTGCGGCATCTATCAAAGGTTGATCAGGAATTGTTGAGAGGCTTCCATCTTCACGAACCGAATAGCTGAAAATACTTAGATAAGTCAGATAAGGCAGTGTTTTTCTGAGTACCTCCCGGTCAGTTCCCGGATAAGCATAACCATTTACTTCAATAGGACCAAACTTAATATTTGTTGCAGGAATAATAATAACCTGGCCTACATATATCTGAGCGGGATTAGTAATATTAGGATTAGCAGACAAAATTGCATTCATGCTGACGCCAAATCTTCTGGAAATAGAGTATAATGAATCACCTGGCATGACAGTGTAATTCATATCACCATTTAGTATAACAATGGTTTGCCCTACTACAAGCCTGTCAGGATTCTGCAATTCATTATCAGAAATAATCTTTTGGGCAGATACTCCATACATTCTCGAAATAGAATATATACTATCTCCTGGCCTAACTACATGAATTCTCAAGGAAATCACACTCCTATTCTCTTTAGTTTATTATATTCAGGTTGACAATAAATAGTTACCTTCCTCAGTCTGTATTTGGGTTATTTGTGAAGAGCAAAAAAAGTTCTTCAATATTTTTCAATAATAAGGTATAATATTTCTGTAATTATTATAAGGTAATAATACCAGGTATTATTTTTATTTATTATATCTTACTCAGAGTAGGAGGAGATTATATTGGATAAGGGTATAAGCATTTATTATCAGGACGGAAGAAAAATAGTTAAGGGATTAGGATACTATGAGGCTTCAGGAGTAAAAGACCTTAAAGAACTTGTAAAAAAGAGCGCAAAAAAATATGGTAATTCTGTTGGTTTTAAATTTAAGGATAGTAATGGCAGAATAGTAGGAAAAACTTATAATGAGTTCGATCAGGATGTGGATACCCTAGGTACAGCTTTGATTTCTTTAGGACTGAAAGAGAAACATATAGCAATCATAGGTGAAAACAGGTATGAATGGGCTGTTTGCTATTTTTCTGTAGTTAACGGTACCGGTGTAGTTGTACCGCTTGATAAAAATCTTCCCAAAAATGAAGTAGAGAATCTAATTGAACGTGGGAAGATTGAAGCTATTTTTTACAGCAGAACTTTCCACTCTATGATGATAGAAATTGCTCAGGTAAATAGCAGAGTAAAATATTTTATTTGTATGGATGAAATACCAGATATAAATAATAATGATTCAAAGTTCGTTACCTTAAATACTCTTAAAGAAAAAGGAAAAACTCTACTTGAATCAGGGGACAGGAACTTTGTTGATGCTGAAATTGACAGAAACAAGATGTCTCTGCTTTTTTTCACGTCAGGTACAACAAGCATATCAAAAGGAGTTATGCTGTCCCATGCTAATGTTGCCAGCAATGTAACAAGTGTAACAACTGTTATTCATGCGGATCAAAATGATGTTTTTCTTTCGATTCTGCCACTTCATCATACCTATGAAAACACTGTGGGCATGCTGGCCATGATAAATTTTGGCACTTGTATAGCCTATTGTGAAGGGATAAGATATATAGCCCAGAATATATTAGAATTTGGAGTAACTATACTAATAGGGGTTCCTGCAATATTTGAAGCAATATACAAAAAGCTTAATGAAGGAATTAAAAAATCAGGAAAAGCAGGTCTGATAAAAGTATTGTTAGTAATATCGGAAACACTTAGATTTTTTGGAATTGATATAAGAAGAAAAATTTTTAAGCCAATATTCGATAAACTTGGCCCTAAATTAAGACTTGGAGTAAGCGGTGCCGCTCCTATAGATCCCAAAGTTATAAAAGGTTTTAATGCATTAGGATACAATCTTATGGAAGGATATGGCCTTACAGAAGCTTCTCCTATTGTTGCAACAAATAATGACTTTGTTAACCGCCCCGGAACCATAGGATATCCAATGGGAGGAATTGAAGTCGCTATAGATAATCCTGATGAAAATGGAATTGGAGAAATTATAGTCCGTGGGGATAATGTAATGTTAGGTTATTACGAAGAGCCGATTGCTACGCAAGAAGCCATTGATAAAGACGGATGGTTAAGGACAGGTGATGTAGGATTTATTGACAAGGACGGATTTATTAAGATTACCGGCCGTATTAAATCCATGATAGTTCTGACTAATGGGAAAAAAGCATTTCCTGAGGAATATGAAATATTGCTTAATAAACTTCCAGGAGTCAAGGAATCTTTTGTTTGGGGAAACAAAGCACCTGATGGAGATATACAGGTATGTGCAAAATTGGTAGTTGATAAAGAAAGAATGGTACTTGATAAAGGGTATATGCCCTCAGAGGAAGAGATGGCCAGAGAATATGAAGCTGCTATCAAGGAAATTAACAAGAGAATACCCCAATACAAAATAATACGTTATTTCTTAATCACTTATGAAGAACTTGTGAAAACAACTACTCTTAAAACCAAGAGGTCTGTTGAGCAGGAAAAAGTAAAAGCAATGTTGGAGAAAGCAGGATTGGAAATCAGAAAGGCTTCAGGCAAAGTAATAGAAAAACTATGCGGTGATACGCAGTAAGACCATGAGAAATAAAATATGAAGTAATATAAATAACATCAGGAATTTTATTGAAATATTAGGAATATTTTTTATTAAATTTGAAAATATTTATTGTATTACTGTTATATTTGTGTTATAATATCTTAGCTAAGTACTCAGTATTAGCATTGGATTAATTTTCAGACAATGCCTCCTTAAATAAATGGAGCAAAGTGTCAAGAAGAATTAATTCCAAATATATTTAAGGAGGTATATAGAATGGCTGATAAGAAAATTATATGCAAGGATTGTAATAGTGAGTTTATATTCACAGAAGGTGAACAGGCTTTTTACAGGGAAAAAGGTTTTGAGAATGATCCTCAAAGATGTCCTGAGTGCAGGAGGGCAAGAAAACAGCAAAGAAATAGCTTTAACAGTAACAGAAGCAAAAGTTATGGCAATAGATGGTAATGGAGCAAAAGAGAGGGTAAAACCTCTCTTTTTTATATTGTACTAGTTATTGATCATGAGGTTTTAATATGAATTTCATATAATTTTAGTGTAAAAAATTTTCAAAAAATTTTTAAAAATCTCTTCAATATTTATCGAGTTTAAGGTATGATATAACATAATAAAATTATTATAAGATAATAGTACCAAGTAATAATTTTGTTTATTATTATCTGTTTATGGGTATATAACTGAAAATATGAAAAAATTGCCATTAGGTATTAAATTAGAGTTTTATAGGTAGAAAGGTTGGTTTAATTTGGTAAGAGGTATAAGTATTTCAATTGAAAACGGAAGAAGAATAATAAAAGGCTTAGGTTATTATGGCAAAAAGAACATAAGAGACCTTAAAGAAGTAGTAAAATCCAGTGCAAAAAAGTATGGAGACGCTGTAGGATTTAAGTTTAAGAATAAGGATAATAAGATTGTAACTAAAACTTATAAAGAGTTTGATGAAGATATAGATGCATTAGGTACAGCTTTAATATCACGGGGACTTAAAGATTCTCATATAGCAATAATAAGTGAAAACAGGTATGAATGGGCTGTATGCTATTATTCTGTAGTAAACGGAACCGGAGTGGTGGTTCCATTAGACAGAAACCTTCCTTCCAATGAAGTCCGAAATCTTATTGATAGAGGAAAGATTGAGGGTATTTTTTATAGCGGTGATTTCCATCCCATGATGATAGAAATTGCAAAAGTAAACAATACAATAAGATACTTTATATGTATGGATGATTACTCTGTTGCTGGTAATGCTGATAAAAGGTTTGTTTCTTTAGGCACATTGATGGAAGAAGGGAAATCTTTACTTCAGTCAGGAGATAAATCATTTGTTGAGGCTCCCATTGACAGAAACAAAATGTCCATGCTGTTGTTCACTTCTGGTACAACGAGCACCTCCAAAGGAGTTATGTTGTCTCATGCAAATATAACAAGCAATATTGCAGGAGTAGCTGCTTCAGTATATGCGGGAATTGGAGATGTGCACCTTTCTCTTTTACCGCTTCATCATACCTATGAAAATACATTGGGAATGTCACATATGATCTACCGTGGAGTCTGTATAGCCTACTGCCAGGGAATAAAACATATTGCCCAGAATATTAAAGAATTTGGAGTAACTATATTAATTGCTGTTCCGGCGATTTTTGAAGCGATATATAAGAGGTTGAACGATGGAATAAAAAAATCCGGGAAAGAAAAGCTTGTGAATGCCCTTATTAAGGTGTCAGAGGCATTGCGGTTTGTGAAAATTGACTTGAGAAGAAAGCTGTTTAAAAGCATTTTCGACCAGCTGGGACCAAAATTAAGGCTTGGTATCTGTGGCGCAGCTCCACTTAACCCAGAGATTATCAAAGGTTTTGATAAATTTGGTTTAAGAATATTAGAAGGATATGGGCTTACGGAAACATCCCCTCTTGTTTCAGGGAACAATGACTTTGTAAACAAACCAGGTACTGTAGGTTATCCTATAGCAGGAGTGGAAGTTGCAATTGATTCTCCTGATGAAAATGGAGCAGGTGAAATAATTACCCGCGGAGAGAGTGTAATGCTGGGCTATTACGAAAACCCTGAAGCAACTGCTGAAGTTATTGATAAAGATGGCTGGTTTAGGACAGGGGATGTAGGAATTATTGACGAAAGTGGAACAATGAAAATAACAGGCAGAGTTAAGTCTATGATAGTATTGTCAAATGGTAAAAAGGCATTTCCTGAGGAATATGAAGAGCTGTTGAAGAATCTGCCGGCTGTAAAAGAGTCTTTTGTCTGGGGTAACCAATCTTCCAATGGTGAAGTTCAAGTATGTGCCAAATTGGTAATAGATAAAGAAAAACTGCAGCAGGAAACAGGACATATACCCTCAGAGGAGGAACTGGCTCTTCATTATGATGCCGCTATCAGGGAAATTAACAAGACCATGCCTCAGTATAAGATTATACGTTACTTCGTAATTACTTTTGAAGATCTTGTAAAGACAACAACATTGAAAATAAAAAGGTCTGTGGAGTATGAAAAAATAAGGACAATACTGGAAAAGACAGGTCTGGAGATGAGGAAGGCATCGGGCAGAGTTATAGATACTTTAATTAATCAAAATAAAAGTGCTGTTGAAACAAATAATTAACCTAATTCCGGATGAATAATTGCAGGCTGGTTATAGGATAGAAGGTGGGAAAAGTGGATAGAAATTTGCAGGAAAAAATCCTGGCAGAGTCGCCGGTTATACCGGCAATAAAGGATTACCAGGGTTTGGAAAGATGTATCGAGTCAGAAAGCAACATGGTTTTTATTTTATTCGGCGATATTTGCAGTATTTCTGATATTGTAACTAAGGTTAAAAACTCAGGTAAATATGCAATTGTACACATTGATTTGATAGAAGGGCTTTCTTCCAAGGATGTAGCTGTGGATTTTATAGTCAAATATACTAAAGCTGATGGCATAATATCTACAAAAAATAATTTAATCCGATATGCAAAAAGTAAAGGATTAATTACTATACAAAGATTTTTCCTGATTGATTCATTAGCTTTTTCAAACCTTTCAAAACATGCTTCCTATGAAGATGCAGACCTTATTGAAATACTGCCTGGTGTAATGCCAAATGTAATAAGCAAAGTTGTAAGGATTAGCAAGGTACCTGTCATCGCCGGAGGATTAATTACTGAGAAAGAGGATATTATCAGTGCTCTTTCAGCAGGTGCAACAGCAGTATCTACCACCAACTCTAAGGTTTGGTTTTTGTAGAGTATATTATACAAACAACTCCAGGAATCAGTTGCTTACAGCAAATATTTAGCAAGAAATCTCCCATCCTTTGTAGATGGGAGATTTCTTGCTGATGCTTATGTTAAAAGAAAAATTCAGTGGAGGATATTTCTTTAGCCCATCTCATAGAATTCAACCTGATACTCCTATAGAGAACATTATAGCTATGTATGAGACGGCAAAAAATTATTGTCCATATGGAACATAAATAGTAATACTTTTAGATTGTTTCGTAGAGGATATTTTGAATGCATCTTGGAGGAAAATGAGAATGGGTCCTGAAAACAGATATTTTGAGCTAAGACCGAAGATAGTGCTTGCAGATACTGAAGCCACCATTAGTATTAGAGCATTACATGTAAGGTTTAAGGAAGAAGCCGAGTATGAGATAAACTATTATCCTTTGGAAAGATATTCTCAAACAGGAGAATACAAATATCAGGAGATTCAAAAAGTTAAGCCCGAAAATGGAGTTATCATCTTTAAGCAGTTTTTTAAAGGCGAGCAGGAGCATGTTTTGAGATTAAAGGAAACTCTAGGGGAAAAATCAAGATTATATGAATTTCGAATATATTCTTTAGAAAAGGATCTTTTTGACAGAAAGCCATATAAGGGAGATCTTCATATGCATAGTTATTATTCTGACGGAAGAGAATCTCCCGGGTTTATCGCAGCCTCCTGCAGGAGAATAGGAATGGATTTTATGGCTATTACTGATCACAATAACTATCAACCATCAATAGAAGCCCAGGATGTTTTCGAAGATGTAGAACACGATTTGTTAATCTGCCGCGGAGAGGAGATACATCCTCCTGGTAATCCTGTTCATATGGTTAATTTTGGTGGAAACTTTAGTGTTTATGATTTGATTAAAAATGATAAGGATAAATACTTTAATGAGGTTAAGGAAATAGAGAATACAATCAAAAATGTTTCGGATCCTGACGCAATCTACCAGTGTGCTTCATGTATATGGTGTTTTAATAAAATACGTGAAGGAAATGGGCTTGGCATATTTTGTCATCCATACTGGCAAATAAATACCGGATACTATATATCAGATTCAGTAATCACATATATGTATGAACACCAGCCCTATGATGCTAACGAAGTCATTGGGGGCTATAATAAACCAGATGTGGACTCAAATACCCTTCAGGTTGCGCGCTACAATGAAGAAAGGGCAAAGGGCAGGAAAATACCTATTGTAGGGGTTAGCGATGCTCATAGCTCCAGAGAAGGAGTGTATTCTTTCGGATGGCACTATACAATTGTGTTTTCATCAAAAAATGAAAAAGATGATTTGATTAATAGTATAAAGAATCTGTACAGTGTTGCAGTGGAGGCAATTGAAGGAGAGCCTAAAAGGGCATACGGGCCTTTCAGACTTGTCAAATATGCACAGTTTTTGTTCAGGGAAGTGTTTCCGCTGCATGACGAGCTTTGTTTCCTGGAAGGAGAATTCATGAGGTTGTATATAGAAGGATATGAGGAGGCTGCAAACATACTTAAGAAATTAAAAGGGCAAACAGCGCGGTTATATGACGCTTTTTATGGGACCCCGGAATATGAATTCCGATATTTTAACGTAAAGCTAAATTTATTGCTTTAAACATTTTTTATGCTATAATAGATATATAATTTAGTTTAAATACTTACAAAAGTAAATATAGTTGATTGTTTCAGTGAGATTTGAGAGCGAAACTTTTACAACCATATGGTTGTTTATGTTTCGCTTTTTTATTTTATGTATATTTAAGGAGGCACATTATGTATGATGTAATAATTATAGGTTGTGGAATTGTAGGAACAGCTGCAGCTTATGAATTATCAAAATACAATTGTTCAGTTGCAGTCCTTGAAAAGGAGAATGATGTTGCATGCGGAACTACAAAAGCAAATAGCGCAATTATCCACTCGGGATATGACACAAAACCAGGTACTTTAATGGCACGATTAAATGTTGAAGGGGCTAAACTGGCAAAAGAACTGTGTAGACGTCTGGATGTCCCCTATAAGCAAATCGGATCACTTGTCCTTGCTTTTTCACAGGAAGACTTATCCATATTGAAAAAGCTTTATGATCAAGGAATAAGAAATGGTGTACAAGGATTGGAATTGTTGACTGCAGAACAGGTAAAGAAAATGGAACCGAATATAAGTCCTGATATACTCGGGGCACTATATTCACCTACCGGTGCAATTGTCACTCCATGGGAATATGCTCTGGCTATGGCAGAGACAGCTGTGAGAAATGGAGTAGATTTGTATTTAAATAGTGGAGTATATGCTATTGAGAAAATTGGAAATGGTTACAAAATCGCAACACAATCAGGAGAATTCCATGCAAGATATGTTTTAAATGCAGCAGGTGTTCATGCAGACAAAATACACAATATGGTGGCAGAACCTGAGTTTTCAATTAAACCTGTTAAGGGAGAATACTACCTTCTTGATAAATCTGAGGGAACACGAGTGTCACATACTATATTTCAGTGCCCGGGTAAAATGGGTAAAGGAGTTTTAGTTTCACCTACAGTTCACGGCAATCTTATAGTAGGTCCCAATGCTGAGAATATTTCTGATGCTGAAGATGTGTCTACCAGTAGTCATGGTCTGTCTTTTGTGGCAGAAATGGCTCTTAAATCAGTTCCATCAATTAATTTCCGCCAGGCAATCAGAAATTTTGCAGGTGTGAGAGCGACATCAGATATTGATGATTTCATTATTGCAGAATCTAAAACAGCAAAAGGATTTATTAATCTCGCAGGTATTAAGTCCCCCGGCCTTACTGCGGCTCCTGCAATTGCCAGAATGGCGGTTGAACTATTGCAGACATCCGGACTGAATTTTGTAAAAAAGGAAGATTTTATAGACACCAGACATCAGATCAGGTTTAATCAACTTCCAATTGAAGAAAAAAGATTACTTATCGAAGAAAACCCTTTATATGGCAGGGTAATATGCCGGTGTGAAACTATTACTGAAGGTGAGATTGTAGATGCACTGCACTCTCCTATACCACCCAGGTCACTGGATGGTGTAAAACGCCGAGCAAATGCGGGAATGGGCCGCTGCCAGGGGGGATTTTGCGGTCCCAGGGTGCTGGAGATAATTGCACGTGAACTGAAGCTGCAGCCGGAGAAAGTACTTTTGGATAAAGAAGGTACATACATACTTACAGGTGAAACAAAAACAGGAGGTGGATGCAATGAGTGAACAAGTATATGATCTTATAGTAATAGGAGGAGGTCCTGCCGGCCTGGCAGCAGCTATAGAAGCACACAAAGCAGGCTTGAAACGTATTCTTATAATTGAGCGCGATCAATATTTAGGAGGTATACTCAATCAATGTATCCACAATGGTTTTGGATTACATTACTTTAAAGAAGAACTTACAGGTCCTGAATATGCTGGAAGGTTTATATCCATGCTAAAGGATTCAAGCATAGAAGTGAAGCTTGATACAATGGTACTTGAAATTACAAAGCAAAAGGAGATACACGCAGTAAACTGTAAAGAGGGATATCAAATATTAAAAGCCAAGTCAATTATTTTGGCTATGGGATGCCGGGAACGCACCAGGGGCGCAATAGGCATACCCGGAGACCGCCCCTCGGGAATATTTACAGCAGGTACTGCCCAGAGGTATGTAAATATAGAAGGATACATGGTTGGTAAACGCGTAATTATACTTGGTTCAGGCGATATAGGACTTATCATGGCAAGAAGGATGACTCTTGAAGGAGCAAAAGTACTTGCCTGTGTAGAAATCATGCCTTACTCGGGAGGATTGAACCGGAATATTGTTCAGTGTTTGCATGATTATGATATTCCGCTTTATTTATCCCATACTATTACTAACATTAAGGGTAAAAAACGAGTAGAAGGAGTAACTATATCAAAAGTAGATGAAAACAGACGGCCTATACCAGGAACTGAGAAATATTTTGATTGTGATACCATTCTTTTATCAGTAGGACTTATTCCTGAAAATGAACTTAGTAAAAGTGCAGGTATTGAAATCGATAGCCGTACAGGAGGCACTGTAGTTTTTGAAAATATGGAAACCTCTGTTCCAGGAATATTTGCATGCGGGAATGTAGTACATGTACACGATTTGGTAGATTATGTGACAGCTGAAAGCCAGAAGGCAGGCAGAGCTGCTGCGAGCTATGTTTTAAGCTGTGATATGAAGGGACAGGAAAAAGAGGATAAATCAATAATTCAGCTTAAACAGGAGAAAGAAGGCAGCCTAAATTCATCTAGTCTTAACATAAATAATGGACAAGATGCACAAGAAATAAAGGATGATAAGTTTACTGAGAAAATTTATAAGCAAGAAATCCGGATTTTAAATGGAAGAGGTATTTCATACACTGTTCCTCAAAAATTGCGGCAAGGCAATATCGAAAAGAATGTGGAAATATTTTTCCGTGTTAATAAGGTGTTTGGTGAAAGCACTATTCAGTTACGTTCTGAGAACACATTAATTGCAAAATATTCACGGGAACGCATGGCCCCCGGCGAAATGGAGCGTATTATTCTGCCTCTTAAACTGTTAGAAAAAGTTAAAGATGATAGTATTACAATTATGGTAGAGGAGAAATGAATATGAAGCATCTGATTTGTATTGTTTGTCCTAAAGGATGTCATCTTCAGGTAGATGAAAATAATAATTATGAAGTGAGAGGAAATTCCTGCATACGTGGAGAGGAATACGGTAAAATCGAACTTACTAATCCAACCAGAACCATTACTTCCACAATTAGGGTCTCAGGCGGAAAGCAACGTCGCTGCCCGGTTAAAACAGACAGACCAATACCCAAGAGTTTGATTTTCGATGCCATGAAACTGCTTGATGGGATAATTATAGCAGCTCCGGTTCATGCAGGAGAAAAAGTAGTTCAGGATATTTTGGGAACAGGCGCTAATTTTATTACTACAAGGGATATAGATTAGAGAAAAGAAAAAGGATAAATTATCATGATGTTATATAATCATAGATTATCTTATGATAAAATAATTTCAAAGAAAATATGATAATTACAATTTTATGGTAATTTGGAAATGTGTTGAAGGATATTATGAGCAATATAAGTCAAGAATTTTATATTTGTTTGTAATATCCTTTTTTTGGAGGTAATTAAGTGGAACACTGGGAAAAGATAAGTGCGGTGCAACGTATGCAGGATTATATTGAGGAGCATATAACGGATCATATATCTCTTCAGATGCTGGCTAATGTAGCAAAATATTCACCATGGCACTGTATAAGAATCTTTAGGGAACTAACAGGGAAGACTCCGTTTGAATACATCAGAGCCCTTAGGTTGTCAAAGGCTGCTGAGAAACTTCAGAATACAGGCAAAAGAATAATTGATGTGGCTTTGGATTTTGACTTCGACTCACATGAAGGTTTCACAAGAGCATTTTCCAGGCAGTTTGGTGTAACGCCCCGTGTATATAGTAAAAATGCTCCTCCCATTAAGCTTTTCATGCCCGTACGTGTCCGAGATTATTACCTTAAACTTCAAAAAGGAGAGATTAAGATGACAAAAGATGCTATCCCAAAAACTGTCTTTGTGCAGGTAATTGAAAGACCTGCAAGAAAATTAATCCTTAAACGAGGGATTAATGCTACTCATTATTTTGAATATTGTGAAGAAGTAGGTTGTGACGTGTGGGATGTACTGACAAACATAAAAGAGGCTATTTATGAACCTTTTGGAATGTGGCTTCCTGAAAACATGCGAAAACCCGGTACATCAACATATGCCCAGGGTGTTGAGGTATCTTTGGATTATTCGGGAGAGATACCGGACGGATTTGATGTAATTGAATTGCAGCCGTGTAAAATGATGGTTTTTCAAGGACAGCCATATGAAGATGAGAATTTTCAAGAAGCAATAAGTGAACTATGGGAAGTGATGAATAATTATAATCCTGAGATTTATGGTTATCAATGGGCAGATGAAGATGCGCCCAGGATTCAACTTGAGCCTTTGGGGTACAGAGGATACATCGAAGCAAGGCCTGTCAGGGAGATAAATAAAAAATAGAAGGAACGTTATAGAACAGAGGCTGGAACCTAACGGCCTCTTTTTTTATCTCTTTAAAAGCAAATAAAATAAGATGCTCAATATTAATAAATATAAAATATTCAATATAATATTGACTCTTTTAGAGTGGATAAATACTCGAACGATAATTTCAATATTTTCGATTAAAGTAGAAAATATAAATCTTTTCCATGTGCCAAATTTGTAGTAATATTAACAATTATAGCGTATATATGACGTTGCTTAAACTAACAAACATTATAGGATAAGAACTATGGCACATACACGGCAGCTTTTTTTGAAAACAAGTAATAACACAGCGCACGCTCAGTTTATTACCAAACTTTTTATAAATGATCCTGTATTTTTAATATCTTTGATACTGGCTTTATTAAGCTGTTTTTGGGCTTCTCCCAAAATTGAATATATAGATTTTAAAGTCCTGGCATGCTTGTTTAATCTTATGATAGTAGTGAAGGCTTTTGAGGAACTACAGCTACTGGATAAATTTGCAGTCAGTATAATAAACAGATGTACAGACAGCCGGAAAGTATCTTTGGTAATGATTTTATTAAGTTTTTTCTCTTCAATGGTTATTACTAATGATATATCACTAATTACACTGGTACCCCTGACTCTTATTATTAGCAGAAAATCTGGCATGAATGTGCTGTTAACTGTAGTTTTGCAAACCCTGGCTGCTAACATAGGAAGCAGTTTAACACCCATAGGCAATCCTCAAAATTTGTATATTTTTTCTTATTATAATCTTACTGCCTCTCAATTTTTTGCTTCTATAATTTTATTTGCTGTACTTGGGTTAATATGGCTATGCTTATTAAATTTTAAAAATGCCAGACTAAGCTTGGAATTATCCCTTAGTCCCATAAAAACCAAGGATAACAATAAGATTTGCTTATGGGCGGTACTGTTTGGAGTTGTAATACTGTCTGTTTTTGAAGCAGTAAACTACATTTTGGTTTTGTTGCTTACTGTAACAGTAACATTTTTTGTGAACAAAAAGCTATTCTTAAAAGTAGATTATCCTCTGCTGATAACATTTGTCTGCTTTTTTATTTTTATCGGAAATATATCAAGTATACCTGCTGTAACTGACTTCATGAAGACTAACCTTAACAGTTTTGAGTCAACATACTTTTCTTCTATAATACTGAGCCAGGTTATCAGTAATGTCCCATGTGCGGTTTTCCTTTCAAAATTTTCTTCTTATTGGAGGGAATTACTCCTTGGAGTGAATATAGGCGGAATGGGGACAATCATTGCTTCCCTTGCAAGTGTAATATCTTATAAGCTATTTATAAAAGAAAATCCGGAATGCAGCAGGGAATACATAATTAAATTTAGTATATACAATATTGTAAGTTTAGCTTTATTTACCTTTATTAACTACTTTGCTATAATTCGAAGGTAAGTACAGGAAATTAATGCATAGACAGTTATGAATTTAGCAAAAGACTCATTTTGCTAATAACCTGATATATAAGAATAACCTATCCCAAAGGTAAGTAAAATAATCTAGATTACACAGATTACAGAGGTAATATTGATGGGACCTGTATCAATGAAACCTATTATTTCAGATAGGCAGAAAAAGCTAAATAAGTCACCAACACTATATCTGCCTCCTATGGCCAAATTATTGATAATAATAACTGTGATGTTTATTATTCTTATTGGCTATGGTTTTTTTGAAGCCTTTTGGATTCAAATCAAGGTTACTAAAATAACTGATGCCGATGTTCCGCCATCTTTTAAAAATACCAGAATAGTATTCATTACAGATATTCACTATAAAGAAAACTTTGCAAGAGAACAAATAAGAAAAGTAGTTGAAAAGGTTAACAGCCTTAATCCGGATATTATTCTATTAGGCGGTGATTATGTAAGCTATAGCCAGGACCATATAAAACCTTGTTTTGAAGAATTGGCCAGATTAAAGGCTTCTATAGGGAAATATGGTGTTCTTGGCAATCACGACCATCGGGAAAATGAGAGATTAACGAAAGAATGTATGAGGAAAGCCGGAATAGTGTGTCTTGACAATGATTCCCTATGGATATATAAGAATAAGGACAGGATCAAGATAGGTGGTGTAGGAGATTACTGGGAAGACCTGACAATAATCCAAAACACCATTCACGATGTGGATGAATCAGATTTTGTAATAGTATTGTCTCATAATCCGGACTTTGCTGAGACACTGAAAACAAATAAAGTAGATTTAGTACTTAGCGGTCATACACATGGAGGGCAAATAACATTCTTTGGTCTATGGTCTCCCTTCGTACCTTCACAATATGGACAAAAGTACAGAACTGGGTTAGTGAAGACAGAACACACACAAGTCTTAATATCTAACGGTGTTGGTTTTGCAAGTAATTATCCAATAAGGTTTTTTGCACGGCCGCAGATAAATGTTATTGAGCTGTAAGACATAAAAATGTTAAATAAAAATTAACAAGATTTTTACAAAGCTTTAATTTTAATATATTATTTTATAAAATAAAATATGAAGGAAGCAGTTAAGATGCAAGAATGGGAATAATGGATTGTAGTTCACTGAGAATATGAATCCTGAGTATATTTGTGACTGAAATATTTGTGGATGAAGGGATACAACATGAAATTAGTAAAAGAAATACTGGACTGGACATGTCATATATTAATTGCCTTTGTAATGGCTTTAGTAATTGTAGTATTTGTTATACAGCCCACACAGGTGGAAGGGCAGTCAATGGAACCGACCTTGCATGACAAAGACAGGATTATAATTAACAAGCTATCCCATCACTTAAAAAAAGATATCAATTATGGGGACATTGTAATAATTGACAGCAGAATTGACAGGAAAAGAACTCTAAAGGACGATATTATTGATGCATTGAAATATAATTTAATAACTTACAAGCTTTTTGATAATTCTTATGAATCTAGAATATACTGGGTGAAAAGAGTAATTGCAAAAGAAGGAGATGTACTTGATTATAAAGACAATAACCTATACTTAAATGGTATACTTATGGAAGAAAACTATGTGAAGGATTTGATGATGTATTTTCCTGAAGGGAAAATAAAAGTACCTGAAGGACATGTTTTTGTAATGGGAGATAACAGAAATAATAGTACTGACAGCAGGCACATTGGATTTATACCCATTGACCATATTGTAGGGACACTGTTTATAAAGTTTTAGGTTAATATAAATTATAACAATGTTTATTACTCAGTAATAAAGTGTTAAGCATATTTATAAACCCCTGGATTAACAATCTGTGGGGTTTTTGCATATAATACAAAAGGATGCAAGAGATTATGTAAAGGAATATTGCTTATGGCAAATATTTATGTATATAATAACCGGACTAACAGCATGGAGTATTATGTTCTTGGGGAAACTGATGCAATGCCCTATAACGTTGGAAGAACACTGACTGTCGGTGAATTCAGGGGAAGCTCCAGGGCTAACACTTTATGGACAACCAGACGGGCAATGGAAGCCTTCAATACTACAAGAAGCCTATGGGGACGTCCCATATATGTGGGATATGCCTTCAAGCGTATATGGGAGGGCGGCCATGCAGCTATGTCACAGCATTATGCAGGAGTAGCTTTCGATGTTGGCCAGAATTTAGACAACAATACAAGAAATCAGCTTCGGAATACTGCAATACAATCAGGAGTATGGACTTATGTAGAACCAGCATATCTGACACCAACCTGGGTACATTTTGATGCCCGCCAGAGCCCTCCGGCCTGCGCTGCAGGAGGTTATCCACTTATACGAACAGGAAGTGTAGGCGTTTATGTACTTGTACTGCAGGATGCACTTAATGCTCTGGGTTTTTCTGGTTCAGGACTTGATGGATATTTTGGACCAGGAACACGGAATGCCGTAATTAACTTTCAGCGTTCAATGGGACTTACTCAGGATGGCATTGTGGGTTGTAATACATGGGAAGCTCTTACAGAAGCTGCAGTATCAATCGGACGTACACCTACAGTAGTTAATCCTTAGTAAGCCATACCATTACCCTTATTAAGTTACTTTCTTCATTTATTTATCATATATATTGATAAGGCCATAGGGCCTTTTTTGTTTTTATATAACTTTCTGTGTATATTAGAAATAATTATGATAAAATGTTATTAAATTAAAGTAATAAATAATAAAAAAATAATTTAAACATAAGATACGGTATTTACCTTTAAAGGAAATTTTAAAGAAGATTTATCATGTAATGATTTGGAATATCCTGGAGGTATTATGAAAAACATAGTTTTAATAGGAATGCCGGCATCAGGAAAGAGTACAATTGGCGTTATTCTTGCAAAAACAATGGGCATGGACTTCGTTGATACAGATTTGCTGATTCAGAAGAAAGAAAACAAATTATTGCAAGATATTATTACAGAAAAAGGTATTGACAGTTTTATTCAGATAGAAGAGGAAATAATATTAGAGCTTAATTGCAACAATCATGTTGTTGCAACCGGAGGAAGCGTTATATACAGCCATAAAGCAATGGAGCACCTTAAACAAAATGGAATTTTAGTATATTTAAATACCAGCTATGATGAAATAAAAAGAAGACTTACAAACATTACTTCAAGAGGTATTGTTTTTGGGAAAGAACAGGATTTACAGGGCTTATTTAATGAAAGAACACCTTTATACGAAAAATATGCAGATATTATATTAGATTGTACTGGTAAAGAAGTAGAAGAAATAGTCAATTTAATAAAGGATAAATTATCTTAAAGCCTTGCATATTTATTCATGAAGCTATAAGCCTGTAACAGGTAATTATCGCGATTTCACTCATAGCTGCCCTGTTCTTGACTATAGTAAAAAAAGTTGATAATGTATGACTTGAGAATAATTCTTATTAATATAAATATGATATTTTAATTATTATTTTCACCGCCTTTATTCTTAAGCAGGGAGTGTGGCAATTATGAATTCCAAGTTGAAGGATAAGTTAATAGATAGGTTATTTGAGGCTATACTATTATTGGAAAACGTGGATGAGTGTTACAGTTTTTTTGAAGATGTTTGCACTATTGCGGAAATAAAAGCTATGGCTCAAAGGCTGGAAGTAGCAAAAATGTTGAGAAATAAAAAGACCTATCAGGAAATCAGTGAAGAAACTGGAGCAAGTACGGCCACAATCAGTAGGGTAAACAGGTGCTTAAATTATGGTGCAGACGGATATAGATTAATATTGGAAAGGCTTGAATCGGCATATAATAAGGAACAATAACGGAACATGATATCATGAGAAAAAGATAATGCAATAATTTTGGAGGAACGTAAATGCTTAAAATAATAGAAAAAATATTTGGCAGTTATAGTGACAGAGAAATAAAGAAAATAATTCCCATAGTGGATAGAATAGAAGCTCTCGAAGAAAGTGTAAAAGCTTTGAGCGATGATCAGCTAAGAGGGAAGACAGGTGAATTTAAAGATAGGCTTGCTAAAGGTGAAACCCTTGATGATATTCTTCCCGAAGCATTTGCTGTAGTCAGGGAAGCTTCCAGAAGAGTACTGGGAATGAGACATTTTAGAGTTCAATTAATTGGAGGAATAGTACTCCATCAAGGCAGGATTGCCGAGATGAAAACCGGTGAAGGAAAGACCTTGGTAGCCACACTCCCAGTTTACCTTAATGCGCTGGAAGGCAAGGGAGTTCATGTTGTGACGGTTAATGACTACCTGGCAACCCGTGACAGCGAGTGGATGGGTAAAATATATAAGTTTTTAGGGCTTTCTGTTGGTTTGATTGTTCATGGCCTTGACAGTGTGCAAAGGAAAAGAGCATATAATAGTGATGTTACTTATGGAACAAATAACGAATTTGGATTTGACTATTTAAGAGACAACATGGTCATTTATAAAGAAGATATAGTTCAAAGGGAATTGAATTATGCAATAGTTGACGAGGTTGATAGTATCCTTATTGATGAAGCAAGAACACCTCTAATTATTTCAGGAGCTGGTGATAAATCCACAGATTTATATAAAAAGGCAGATGCATTTGTAAGAAGGCTCAAAGCAAGAGTGTTTACCCAGTTAGACAATAAACAGGATATAGATGACGAAATTGAAGAAGACTACATTGTTGATGAAAAGGCTCATACCGCTACACTGACGGCTAAAGGCGTAAAAAAAGCCGAACAGTTTTTTGGTATAGAAAATCTTTCAGATCCCGAGAATCTTACAATTTCCCATCATATTAACCAGGCATTGAAAGCTCATGGTTTAATGAAAAAAGACAGGGATTATGTGGAAAAAGATGGAGAAATAATTATCGTTGATGAATTTACAGGTAGGTTAATGTATGGCAGAAGATACAGTGACGGCCTTCATCAGGCAATAGAAGCTAAGGAAGGGGTAAAGGTTGAACGTGAAAGTAAAACCTTGGCTACTATTACTTTCCAAAACTATTTCAGAATGTATAAAAAACTGGCAGGTATGACAGGAACCGCTCAAACTGAGGAAAATGAATTCAGAACAATTTATAATCTTGATGTAGTTGTTATTCCCACGAATAAGCCCATGATACGTAAGGATTATCCTGATTGTGTCTATAAAACCGAGATGGGAAAATTCAACGCGGTCATCAACGAAATAGCCGACTGTTATTCCAGGGGACAGCCGGTTCTTATAGGTACAATATCCATTGAAAAATCAGAGTTGTTAAGTTCCATGCTTAAAAAGCGTGGAATAAGCCACCAGGTTCTTAATGCAAAATACCATGAAAAGGAAGCTGAGATAATAGCTCAGGCTGGAAAATATAAAGCAGTTACCATCGCAACAAATATGGCTGGAAGAGGAACGGATATTGTTCTTGGTGGGAATCCTGAATTTATGGCTAAACAGGAGATGAGGAAAAAGGGTTATTCAGATGAATTAATAAATAAAGCTACAGGGTTTGAAGAAACCAATGATGAAATAATTCTTGAAGCCAGAAGAACTTTCCGAAATATATATGAAACTTTTAAAAAGGAAACAGATGCTGAAAGAAAAAAAGTAGTGGAACTTGGAGGCCTTCATATTATTGGTACTGAAAGGCATGAATCCAGACGTATTGATAATCAGCTCCGCGGCAGATCCGGACGTCAGGGTGACCCGGGTTCTTCAAGGTTTTATATTTCCCTTGAAGACGATTTAATGAGATTATTCGGCAGCGACAGGTTGACAGGAATTGTTGATGCCCTTGGGCTGGAGGAGGATCAGCCCATTGAGCATAAGATGCTTTCCAATGCTATAGAAAATGCACAAAAAAGAGTTGAAGGCAAGAATTTTGATATAAGGAAGCATGTGCTTGAATATGATGATGTAATGAACAAGCAAAGGGAGATAATATACTCCCAAAGGAAATCTGTTCTTAATGGAGATAACTTAAAAGACAATTATATAAAAATGATAGAAGGTGTGGTAGAGAGGATTATATCCACTTACTGCAGTGAAAGTCCATATCCGGACAACTGGGATTGGAACGGCATTATAGAATATGCTGAGAATATATTATTGCCCAAGGGAACTCTTAAGGTAAACAGAGAGAATATGGAAGATATAACTAAAGAATCTCTCAAAGAAACCATACTCAGTAATGCATTGAAGGCATACGAGGCAAGAGAACAGGAGCTTACACCTGAATTAATGAGGGAATTTGAGAGAGTGGTTCTATTGCGTATGGTCGATGAAAAATGGATGGATCATATTGATGCAATGGATCAGTTAAGGCAAGGCATCGGCCTTAGGGCTTATGGCCAGAGGGATCCGGTTATAGAATATAAATTTGAAGGGTTTGAGATGTTTGAGGAAATGATAAGGAACATCCAGGAGGATTCACTGAAGATACTTCTTAAGTCAAGGATAGATAAGGAAAGGGCTGTCAAGAGGGAAAAGGTTGCAGAACCGGTTACTGCCAGCCATGGGGATGAGGTAAGAAAACCAGTAACCAGATCCAGCGAGAAAGTTGGAAGAAATGATCCCTGTCCCTGCGGAAGTGGCAAAAAATATAAAAAATGTTGCGGTGCTAATAATTAAATTTTAAAATAATTCATATGAAGAAATATATTATTTAAAAATACAATGAAATTTTCTAATAAAAATTTTTATTATACTTGTGAGGAAAGACTATGGACTACCAGGAAGCGTTAAATTATATACATGGCACTCATAAATTTGGAAGTAAACTTGGATTAAAGAATATTACCAGACTATTGGAATTAATGGGCAATCCGCAAAGAAAATTAAAATATGTCCATGTGGCTGGAACAAACGGTAAAGGTTCTACGTCTGCATTTATTAGCAGTATTCTTATTGAATCGGGTTATAAAGTAGGAATTTTTACTTCTCCATATCTTGAGCGTTTTACCGAAAGAATAAAGGTAAATGATGAGGAGATTAAAGAAGAAGATATTGCCAGGCTAACTGGACTGATTAAGGCAAATGTTGAGAAGATGCTGGCTGAAGGCGAAAACCATCCTACAGAATTTGAGATTATAACTGCCATGGCTTTTCAGTATTTTGCTGAAGTTAACTGTGATATTGTAGTACTTGAAGTTGGTCTTGGAGGAAGATTCGATTCAACAAATGTGATAGACAAACCAGAGGTGGCAGTGATTACAACTATAAATTATGACCATATGGACCGACTGGGAAATACTCTTCCAGAAATTGCCTTTGAAAAGGCTGGAATAATAAAAAATGATTGTGATGTTGTAATATATCCTCAGGTTGAAGATGTCAGAGAAGTATTTGAAAAAGTATGCAAGGATAAAAATGCAAGGCTCCATTGGGTTGATTTTTCAGGAATCAGTAGTATAGAGTTTGGTGCTGATGGACAAGCCTTTAATTATAAAGATTATGGAAATGTTAAGATTTCTCTGATTGGCTCTCACCAGATTAATAATGCAATAGTAGCAATTAAAACTGCAGAGGTGCTGAGGGACAAAGGTTTTGCAATAAATCAGCAATCAATATTAAAAGGGCTGATTAAGGCCAGGTGGCCGGGGAGATTGGAAATTGTTAACAGGGAGCCATTGTTCTTAATAGATGGTGCTCACAACATTGAAGGGGCAAAAGCACTTCATGATGCATTAAACCTATACTTTCCTGACAGGAGAAAAATATTTATTATAGGCGTTTTAAAAGATAAAAAATACAGAGAAATGATTGAAGCTGTTTCACCTATAGCGGATAGGTTTATAACAGTAACCCCTAACAGTGACAGAGCCCTGGAAGCGGAAGAGACTGCTGAAATTATTAGATTCTATTGTAGTAATGTAACAGCCAGCCCAACAATAAAAGAAGCAATTGAAAAAAGTTTGCGGGAAGCAGAGCCCGGAGATGTTATCTGTGCTTTCGGTTCACTGTACTATATTGGTGAGGTAAGAAATTATTTTAAAAATAATAAGTAAAAGCCGATAATTTGTATAGTTAATTTATTATTTATATTTATTAATGTATTTATATTAGATGTATTTGGGTATACTGCAATAGAATTTATATTAGGTTATATATTATAATCTTCAAATAGTAAATGATTTGTATGAGATAGGAGGTGCTTCCATGATTGATCTCAAGGAGGAATTGAAGAATTACAGTCCGATTGATATGAAGATATTGGAAGATGAAGGCGCAGATCTTCCTGATAATATTAAGAATTCGATAATTCTTTATAATAAAGCACTGGAAAGTTTGCAGAATGGAAGCGAAGATATTGCAGTAATTGAGCTTAGGAAAGCAATAGCACTGAATCCTGATTTTTATGAAGCTGTAAACCTTCTTGGAGTATGCTACTCTTACTTAAATGACCAGCAAAAGGCAATTGAAATGTTTGAAAGAGTAGTAAATGCCGAGAACAACGGTGTAAGAGCTCTCTCGTACATAAATCAGATAAAGAGCGGACAGGACGGAGATGCTGCAACTGCTTCAAGTAAGAAAAAAGGAGCGGTAAATAAAAAAAAGCTTGGGAAAAGTAAAGAACCAAAAGAGATAGCGCAACCCAGCCTCAAAGCAGAACAATATCCGGGTAAACAGCAAAATCAAAATAAAAATAAAATACCATTGTTTAATGATAGTTACAAAATAAAGCTGATGGCAGTGTCTTTTATAGCAGGTTTAATATTACCACTGCTAATTGTGATACCTGTTATAAAAGGGAACAGTACAAAAGAGATAGCAAAAATCAGCGGGGAAAAAGATGAATTATTAAGTCAGATTGAAGAACTTAACGATAAATATGATCAATTATCCGAAACCAATAAGAATCTGGAAAAAGATTTGCAGGAAGCCAATTCAAATATAGATTATTATAAATTTACCCTTAAGCTTTTTGAAGTTAAGGAACTGGCAGACAACAAAAAATATGAAGATGCGGCAGATATGCTTATACTGTTGAAAACATTTGATTTTCAGGATGAAGAAAAATCAAAGTTTGAAGAAATGTATAAAAATATTATGCCCCTTGCGGCTGAGAGTGCTTATAACAAAGCATATGCCAAGTACATAAACAGAGAATATGAAGAAGCATTGAAGCTATTTGAAAAAGTACGGTTATATGATGAAAAATATTCACGAATTGATGCTACTTTGTATTATATGGGAAGATCTTATAAAGAACTGAATAATTCAAGAAATGCCATTGCCATGTTCCAGCAGATACTTGATAACTATCCAAACAGTTATTATTATTCGTATGCAAAGTACAGGATAAATGAATTAACCCAGATGCCTTAATTACTTTTAATATTAAAAACTAATCTACTTATGTTAAATATAGTCAATTTAAATGATAAAGTTTAAAAGGTAGCATTTATGCTGCCTTTTTCATATTATATAGCAGTATTTATTAATATGAGTCAATAGAATAAACCGATATAAGGTTTATTTTTATTGGGGTGAGTCTTTTGAATCCTAAATTAAGTAAAATAAATATTGCGCTTGGAGGCGGAGGAGTAAGGGGCATAGCATATATTGGCGTTTTTGCAGAAGCCTATGACAGGGGATACAAATGGGGTAACATAGCCGGAGTATCAGCAGGAGCATTAGCGGGGTCCTTCCTTTCAGCAGGGATGAGTCCATATGAAATGTGGAAAAACCTTAATGAGTTCGATTTTGAAGAAGTACAGTTCAGTAAGATACCTAAAAAAGTACCGGTGATCGAAAGATACTTAGAGTTTGTTCACAGGACCAGAACTACAGGTGAAGAAAGTATTAAGAATTTTTTTAGCAGAAAATATAATTTTGATGATTTTGTTAATGAAGATGAATCTGATCAGGACCAGTATTTAGAAAGAAGTAATTTCTTTAAAAATATTGCCACATTTGCAAAAGAGGGTAGTCTTTTTGACGGAGACTATCTGGAGGAATGGATATCAATATGTCTGAGAAAAAAAGGTATCAGGACTTTTGGTGATTTAAGAGGAGGAACAGTTGATAAACAAAATCCGAAAGGATATAAATTAAGAGTTACAGGAGTTGATTGCACCAGGGCAAAGTTGGTAGTTTTACCTGATGATCTTGAGTTTTATGGCATTAATCCTGATGAGTTTGAAGTGGCTAAAGCAATCAGAATCAGTACCTGCAATCCTTTTGCTTTTAAGCCGGTAGAGATTAAGAAGACAGAAGGGAAAAAAACCAAAACCTACTACCTTATTGATGGAGGAGCACTTGATAGTTTTCCTCACTGGGCTATCAATGCTGAAACAGCCAAAGCAGTAGGCTTTGTCCTCAAAGACGGTAATAAAAAACCTGGATTTTTTAGCCTGAATACGGCTCTTGATATTCTAAAGAGCATTATATCTGCCATTCATGATCCCGGTTTACCTAAAGATAAAGAAATTAAAATAAAATATATTGGGGAAATATTAATTAGTCCAAAAATATCAATGCTGGATTTTAACCTGAGCAATGATGATAAAGTTCATATGTTTAATGCGGGAAAAAATGAAGCCTATAAGGTATTTAACAAGATGGAAAGGGATTTGATGAGATATAGGAGAGGATTTTTCTACCCTTTCAGTTTTTTTAGATATTAACCCCCTAATTTCCAGGAAATAATCATTAGGTCAAGTTCTTTAATTTCCGGAGTATTTGTTGTATTATATATATAATATACTTACAGCACATATTTACTTTGGGCAATTAGTATTGCCCAGGGCCTATTTTTTTGTGCAAGGGGGATTATTATGCTATATGAAAGTACCAGAGGTGGTTTAAAGTCAATAAACTCTGCACAAGCCATAAAAATGGGTATTGCTCCGGATGGAGGTTTGTTTGTTCCTGAAAAGGATATAGTAATAAGCTTTGAGCAAATCCAAGAAATGGCAGGTATGAGTTATCAGGAAAGAGCTTGTAAAATTCTGAAATATTTTCTAAGTGATTATACAGATGAAGAAATAAAAGAATGTGTAAATAATGCTTACCAATCCAGTAAGTTCAGTAATACCAATATTGCTCCGGTTGTGGCGCTTAATGGAAACCTTTATGTACTGGAATTGTGGCATGGGCCTACCAGTGCTTTTAAGGACATGGCTTTACAAATAATGCCTCATTTACTGGTTAAAGCAATTGAGAAGACGGGAGAAACAAAAGAAATAGTAATTCTGGTTGCAACATCGGGTGATACTGGTAAAGCAGCCCTGGAAGGATTTAAAAATGTTAAGGGGACAAAGGTTATAGTGTTTTTCCCGGAAAATGGTGTCAGTCAGGTTCAAAAAAAGCAGATGGTTACTCAAGAGGGTAATAATGTCTGGTCGGTCGCCGTAGAAGGTAATTTTGATGATGCCCAAAGTGGTGTAAAAAAGATATTTGCAGATAAAGAGCTAGAGAAGAGAATGTCAGAGGGGGGACATGTTTTTTCTTCTGCAAACTCAATTAACTGGGGAAGGCTGGTTCCTCAGATTATTTACTATTTTTCTGCATATGCCGATCTCTTGAAAGAAGGAAATATCAAGGCCGGAGAAAAAGTAAACATTGTGGTTCCTACAGGTAATTTCGGCAATATACTGGCTGCTTATTATGCTATGAAAATGGGACTTCCTGTAAATAAACTTATTTGTGCATCAAATGAAAATAATGTATTGACAGATTTTATAAGGACCGGAATATATGATATCAGAAGAGAATTCAAAAAGACTATATCACCATCAATGGATATACTTATATCCAGTAACCTGGAAAGACTTCTTTATGAAATAACAGAGCATAATTCGGATATGATAAATATGTGGATGAAAAAACTCATGAGCGACGGCATATACTTCATAGATGAAGAAACCCATAAAAGAATTACTTCCGTTTTCTGGGGAGGATATACTAATGAGAGTGAGACTTTAAAAACCATTGAATCCATATACAGCGATTTTAACTACGTAATTGATACCCATACGGCAGTTGGTGTAGACGTATATGATAAATATGTGATTTCTACAGGAGATATAACCAAGACTATTATAGCTTCAACAGCCAGCCCCTTTAAATTTAATCACAGTGTTGTACGAGCCATATTCGGTGAAGAAGCCGTCAAAGGCAAAAGCGAATTCCAGCTTCTTGACATGCTGTCAGACAAATGCAACATTCCTGTGCCTGAAGGCCTCAGGGATCTGGATAAAAAAGAAGAAAAACATAAGAGAAGATGCAGTGTATCTGGCATGAAACAGGAAGTTATAGAAATATTGTCTATATAGAACTATTTAGAAAGAATAAAAACTCCTTAGTATTGAAAAACTAAGGGGTTTTATATTTATATTCCATTTTGCATTTTGCCTTTTATAGTGCTATTTTTGTGGGTTAATCACTAAAAATTAAATAACTTATTGACATAGAAAAAAACTATTGATATAATAAGTCCAACATCCTACGTTTGACATTGGGTAATTTTTTAAATATTTATAATTCATTAATTTTAAACTTAAGTAAATACAAAACTAACAAATCAAAGTAATATACAAATAATTCTTCATCTAGTGCAGAGGTACCAAGAAAGTTAGCAGTTATTTATTATAAATCTACCAATTATTTCAAAAAGGAGTATGTCAATATGAAAATTGCAGCAGTCTACACAAGCACTACCCCCGAGTTAATTGAAATGGTAAATCAACAATTAAATGCTCAATTTAAAGACGACAGTGTGACAATTGTGAGCTACCAGGATCCTAGTATTCTGCAGGAAGCCCGTGACAATGGTGGTGTTACACCTGGATGTGCCCGCCGGTTGTTGAATTTGTATGAACAGGCTGTAAAAGATGGAGCAAATATTCTGTTTAATATCTGTTCTTCGGTTGGCGATGTGGCAAAACTAGCAAAACCGTTATATGAGATGACAGGTGTTAAGTTTGTGCGCATTGATGAGGATATGGCTATGGAAGCAGTACGCAAAGGAAATCGTATAGGAGTAGTGGCCACACTTCGTACTACTCTTGAACCTACTAAACGTTTAATTCAGGATTGTGCAAAAGTCCTGGGAAAAGAAGTAGTTTTGGTTGATGCGTTGGCAGACGGCGCTTTTGGCCTGAATCAGGAAGATTTTAAGCAAATGTTGATTGATACTTGTTCTAAAGTAAAAGATCAAGTTGATATATTCTTATTCGCTCAAGGTTCTATGGCTTATGCTGAAGAAGCAGTGTCCAGAGCCGTAGGTATGCCAGTATTATCAAGCATAAGGTTCGGAACCGCAGCTGTAAGAAAAGCAGCGGACTCAATGAAATAAATGCATATTGTTTTTGTTTCTGTTCTATATTATAGGCGGCAGCCTTTAAATATAGTAAAGTAAATATAATGATAACAGGAGGAATATATCATGAAGAAAAAACTGGCTATTCTTTTATGCTTCGTGTTGCTATTTGTATTCACAGCATGCGGCAAAAACACTTCTGATAAGAGTGGAACATCAACTACAACCCCTTCAACCACACAAGAATCAAATGCTAATGAACCCATTGGCCCAAATATTACACTTAAAATCGGTTTCAGTACTAATGAGCAAGACCCACGTGGTTTAGCATCTCAGCTCTTTAAAAAGACAGTGGAAGAAAAAACCGGCAAAACCGTTACTGTTGAGATCTATCCTTCAGGACAGTTGGGAGGAGATGCCGCGCTAATTGAGGCTATGGCATTGGATTCAGGTACAGTAGATATTATTATTACTGACGCCAGCAATTTTGCAACATATGAGCCAAAGATGGGAATTTCTGCACTTCCATTTTTGTTTGAAAACTTTGAGGAAGCGTGGGCATTTATGGACAGCGACATAGTTGCTGAAGTAGAGAAATTGCTCTTAGATGACAATATCCGGGTGTTATCTCATTTCTGCAATGGTTTCCGCTGTGTTACAACATCAAAGGTTAAAGTTAACTCACCAGAAGATATGAAAGGAATGCTGATCCGTACCCCAGAGAATCCTGTTATCATGGCTACTATGCGTGCTTTGGGAGCCAATCCGCAGCCTCTTGCTTTTTCAGAACTCTATATGGCTCTTCAACAAGGTACTTATGATGCACAGGAAAATCCCATACCTGTTATTTATAATAATAAACTATATGAAGTTCAATCCTATCTTTCTGTGACAAACCATATTTATTCAGGTATGTGTTTTGCAATAGCTGAAAGCACCTGGAAGAAGATGAGCCCTGCACAGCAAGAGATTGTTGCCGCAGCAGCCAAGGAAGCTGAAAAATATAACCGTGAATTAAATAAACAAATGACAGAAGATTATATCAGCAAGCTTGAAGCTGAAAACATGACTATTATTACTCCTGAACTTGCTCCATTTGTAGAAGCGACCAAGGTTGTTGCCGAGAATCTGAAAGATTCCTATGGAGAAGAACTACTTGCAAAATTGGCTGAATGGCAAAAAAATAAATAAATTATATAAGGACCAACGGTAGGCAGGTGAGGTGAAGCACCATAAGCTTCACCTGCTTAATATATGTGGATAGAAAGGAGAGCAGTTATGCTCAAACTGCAAAAGGTAATAGATAAAACTGCTACCATAATAAGTAGCATTTTATTAGGAATAATGGTAGTTATTTTAATTTACAATGTGGCTGCCCGTTTCCTTGGCGGTGGTATCCGGTGGTATATGGAAGGTTCCCAATATCTGAATGTTTGGGCTATGTTCATTGCAGGCATTGGTATTTGTGTGACCACAGACCATTTAAGAATTTCCCTGATTGAAGATCTGCTTAAAGGTAAAATTAAGTTTGCAAATAAGATTATTGTAGGCATAATAAATTTTTCTTTCTATTGCTTACTGACTTACGGAACATATTTGCTTGCCAGCAAATCCAGGCAGGAAATATCAACCATGCCACCATTGAAAATGTCATATGTCTATTGGCTAATGCCTGTGGCATCTGCTTTAAGTGCAATTTCTGTAATTATCGGCTTAATTGTTGACTTAAATAATAAAGACAAAAAAGGGGGTTCTGCCTGTGATAGCATTTCTCATGATTAGTTTCTTCGTCCTTCTGGCATTGGGAGTTCCTATCGCAGTATCGTTAGGTTTGTCATCAATATTAGGAATACTTTTTATTGGCGGCAGCAATATGGTTACAGTAGGTCAACGTGTGTTTGAGGGTATGAACTCCTTTGCATTACTGGCTATTCCCCTTTATACATTTGCCGGCCTAGTTATGGGAAAGGGTGGGATCGCCCGCCGTATTATCAACTTTTGCTATTCTATAGCTGGCTATGTAATAGGAGGACTGGCTCATGTAAATGTACTTGCAAGTATGGTGTTCGCAGGTATTTCAGGATCTGCGGCTGCAGATACCGCTGGAGTAAGCGGGCTTTTGATGCCAGAAATGGTGAAGAAAAAATATAGCAAGGAATTTACTGTTGCTGTAACAGCCATTTCTTCAACTATTGGCATTATAATTCCCCCAAGCATACCAATGGTTGTATTGGGCGGTATTTTAGGCGTATCTACCGGGAAACTTTTCCTTGGTGGAATTATTCCGGGAATTATTCTTGGTATTGCTCAAATGATAGTGTCCTATTTTGTTGCTAAAAAAGAAGGGGTGCCTAAAGAAGAGGGTAAAATACAGTTTAAGCCTATTTTAGTAGCCTTAAAAGAATCTTTCCTGGCTATACTTATGCCATTTATAATTATTGGCTCTATAATGAGCGGAATAGTATCCCCTACAGAGGCTGGAGTTATTGCAGTTGTATACGGACTGATTGTTGGCGGACTGGTTTATAAGGAGTTAAAGTGGGAAGATATTAAAATAGCAATGCTGGAAACTGCCAAAACTTGCGGCAAAATATTTATAATAATTGGGGCAGCTGCATTATACACCAAGCTTTTAACTACTGCAGGCTTCCATATATTTGTAAGAGATTTTCTATTATCAATATCAACAAATCCTACAGTAATACTGTTAATTATATTATTAATTATATTGATAGTAACAACATTTATGGAAAGCATTGCAACACTTACGCTTTTAATGCCGGTACTGTTTCCTGTTACCCAGGCAGTGGGGATTGACCCAACTGTTTTCTGCGTTCTTGTTGTAGTATGCATAGGTGTAGGACTTGTAACTCCGCCGGTGGGTATGTGCCTTTATATAGCATGTGATCTCATGGATCTGGATATAATACCTGCTACCAAGGCTTTGCTTCCGTTTATATTCGCTACATTAATATGTATTTTACTATTTATATTATTCCCAGGATTAATACTATGGCCGGCAAGCTTTATCTAATATATGTTACTTAATGTGGCCTATATTATATAAGCATATTAAATGAAAGGACTATGTTATGAAACTAATCAATAGCGTTTGTACAAATTTATACTTCCCAAAATCCCGGAAAAACATTGATGAATTCCGCAGGATGGCATATTTTCTCGCTGAAAAGGGAATAGAGTGCATTGAATTTTACCATGACGGGGACAGCAGGGACAAGATAGGGAGTGTACTGCTTGATACAGGCCTTTCAAGTGTTTATATTGCAGTAATACCATCAAAAGAAAGCAGGTTGGATCTTTGCCACGAAAGTGAAGAAGGAAGAACTGCAGCAGTAAAGCTCTTTAAAAGCTGTATAGATGAGGCTCAGCATAATGGCATACCGGAGATAATGATGAATTCAGGAAGAATAGGAAACAATGTGGAAAAAGGCCTGGATTCTCTGGCAAAATCAATTGAAGAGCTATATGACTATGTTCAGCAGAAAAATTACAGCTTGTGCTTTTTGATGGAGCCTTGTGACAGCATTATGGAAGCCTTCCACCTTATTGGCCCATATGCCCGGACACTGGAATTTATGAAAAGAATGGATAATGCAGGTTTGCCTATAAAACTCACTTTGGATACTGCCCACACCGTTGAAGAAGGAGAGAATTTTTTAGAAGCTCTTAAAGCTGTAAAGCCTTATTGCAACCATATTCATTTTGCAAATTGCTTTATAAAAGACAGAAAGAATCCACTATATGGTGATAAACATCTGGGTTATGAATATCCGGATACTGAATGGATGATACCTGATCTGTCAAATTTATTTATTAGTTTAGAAGGCTTATATGGGCATGATGAAGATTTGCGTATAGGACTTGAAGCACTATGCCGCCAGGAAGATCCATATGAGTATTTCAACAGTGTTTGGGAAAGTTTAACCTTTCTTCATAAGAACTTAAAGGAGGAGAATAGCTATGACATCAGATGAGCTTCGCCGTATGGCAAACAGGTTGCGTTTGGATGTGGTTGAAGCGGTTCATGCTGTTGGAGACGGACATCCGGGGCCTAGTATGTCAATTGCAGAAATACTGTCTGTTTTATATTTTGATAAAATGAATATCAACCCCCAGAAGCCCCGTTGGCCTGAGAGGGATAGACTGATTCTGTCAAAAGGTCATGCTTGTCCAATTCTGTATGCTGCCCTTGCAAGAAAAGGATACTTTTCAATAGAGGAACTAAAAAAGCTTCGTATGTTTGAAGGAATGCTCCAGGGACATCCTGATATGAATAAGACACCAGGTATAGATATGACTTCAGGTTCCCTGGGAAATGGGATAGGTATTGGCCTGGGTATGGCTCTTGGATGCAAAATGCAGGGTCAAAAGAGCTTTATCTATGTCATAGTTGGAGATGGTGAACAGCAGGAAGGAGTTATTTGGGAGGCAGCTATGGCTGCAGCAAAGTATAAGGCGGGCAACTTAATTGTATTTGCTGACTGCAATAATAACCAGTCCGGTGGGAAAGTTACCGAGTTAAGCTCCCTTTATCCGGTAGCAGATAAATGGAAAGCTTTTCACTGGCATGTACAGACAATAGATGGCCATGATGTTGATGCCATAAAAGAAGCCATTGAAAAAGCAAAAGCAATTGAGGACAAACCATCCCTGATTGAGTGTATAACAATAAAAGGCAAAAATATACCCTATATGGAAAATAACAATGCATGGCATAAAAGAACACCGACAGCAGAAGAAGTAAGAATAGCAAGAGAAGCATTAGGAGGTGCCATATGAAGATAAAAAGTACAAGGGAAGCTGCAATAAGAGCCATTATAGAGGCAGCCGAAAAAGATGAGCGCATTATTGTTATATCTCCTGATTCAGTGCTTGCTGCACGTGCTGTTCCTTTTATGGAAAAATTCCCTGACAGGTTAATAGAAGTAGGTATAGCTGAACAAAATTCTGTTCTGGTGGCGGCGGGGATGGCGACCACAGGTTTGATACCTGTAGTAATTAGTTATGCAGGCTTCCTGACTATGCGAGCTTGTGAACAGATACGTACTTTTGTGGCATATCCCGGCCTCAATGTAAAATTCATTGGCTTGAATGGAGGTATGCTGGGAGGTGAGAGAGAAGGCGTTACGCACCAGTTTTATGAGGATGTCGGAATAATGCGTTCTATACCTGGCACAAAGATTATAGCTCCGGCTGATGCAGGGCAAACCTACAAGGCTGCAAAGGCTATGTTGGAAGTAGAAGGTCCGGTGTATCTTAGATTAGGAAGCGGACGGGAACCTGAAGTATTTCCTGATGAAACACCGTTTGAATTTGGAAAAATTCATATGGTTAAATGTTATGGATATGATGTTGCAATTTTCGCAAGCGGATTTATTATGAACCGGGCAGCAGAGGCATTGGAGAAGTTGAAGGAAGAGGGTATAAATGGTATACTAATTAATATTCCCACAATAAAACCAATGGATAGTAAAGCTATTGCACAGATACTGGAACAAACCAACTGTGCTGTAGCAGTAGAAGATCATAATTTCTTTTGCGGAATGTCCAGTGCCATATGCGAAATTGCATCCCATTATCATCCCTGCTATGTTATCCGTATTGGACTAAGGGATATTTATCCCTGCAGTGGACATGCGGATGTATTGCTGGATGCCTATGGTCTTTCCGTGCAGGCAATTGTAGATGGTGCGAAAGAGGCTATAAACAGGAAAAAGGAGAAGATTGTATAAGATATGGGAAAAAACACAGATTCAACTCAAGTGAATGATGGCAAAAAAAATCAATTTAGTTTAATGAAGCCGATGCCCACCAAGTCAGTGGTAGACCGTATAATTGAGAGAATTACCAATGCGATAATCAACGGAGAATTACAACCTGGACAACAAATACCTACAGAAACCGAGCTGTGTGAATCCATGCAGGTAAGCCGTAATTCTGTCCGTGAAGCAATAAAAGTGCTGGTAGCCATGGGTGTGCTGGAAATTCACCGGGCTGAGGGAACATTTGTAGCAAAAGGTTTTTCAGACCGTATGCTGGACCCTATGGTTTATGGTTTAATTCTTGAAGGTGGAAATTCTTCTCATATGATTGAACTAAGAAGGCTCTTTGAAGTGGGTATTTTAAAGCTTGCTATAGATAAAGCAACAGATGATGATATTGAACAGATGCAGAAAGCTTTGGCAGATTTGAAATCAGTTATAGAAAACTGTCCAAATAAAAATAAAATACTTGATGCTGATATAAAGTTTCATAAGGCGTTGGAGCATGCTATAAAAAATCCACTTGTGGAAAAAATCAGCCGTGTAATAGAACGACTGTCACGCCCTACCAGGGCCAGGGCAACAGAGCATTTTATCCGTACGAATGAATTGGATGAAATGTATGAGTTACACAAACAAATGCTTGATATTATTATTAGGAGAGATGAAACGTTAGTTGCAGAAACAATCGATAAACATTTCAAATATTGGAAATCAGAATTGCGTTGACAGAGGAGGAGCAATATGGAAGGATATTTTAAACGAGTTACTCGTATGACTCCTACACGTTTATGGATTAATAATGTAACAGTATCCCAGGCAAGAGTAGGTATTGCTGCAGGAGCAGTGGGCTGCACGCAAAACCCATCCTACGTATCAAAAATGCTTAAGGAAGAACCACAGTTGTGTGAACAGCTGATTGATAAATGGATTGAAAAGACAGATGATGATACAGAAGTTTTAATCCAGGTTCAGGCAGAACTGGTAGGTTTAATTGCCAGGGAATTTATGCCACTGTATGAATCAAGTCACGGTGAATTAGGTTATGTTACTATTCAAGGTGATCCTTTTCAGGAAAATACTGATGCTATAATGCGCCAGGCTGAGATAGCCAGGGCCTATGGGCCTAATATTATGGTCAAAATCCCTGTAGTGCCAGATGGTATTAAAGCAATTTCATCACTGGTAAAAATGGGAATCCCGGTATGCTGTACAGAAGTATTTGCCGTTCAGCAGGCCATTGATATTTGTGAAGCTTTACTCAAAGCAACAGAAGGCAACCCAAAGACAGTGGTCTATCTTGCACACATTGCCGGTATATATGATGAGTATCTTGGAAATTATGTGAAAGCTAACAATATTGATATTGAACCGGATATACTCTGGCATGCAGGAATTGCTGTAGCTAAAAAGGTTTATGAAACTGTTAAGGAACGCCGCTACCCGGTGGAATTTTTAAGTGGCGGAGCCCGCGGACTTCATCATTTCACTGAGATGGTCGGAGCTGAAGCCACAGTTACAATTAATTGGTCAGGAACCGGTGAAGAACTTGAAAAATCTAATCCTGTTGTGGTACAGCGTTTTCATATGCCAACCCCTTCATCAGTAATAGATGAGCTTTTAAGAAAATTGCCTGATTTTAGAAAAGGGTTCTTCCCTGGGGAATTATCACCTGAAGAATATGAGAATTTTGGCCCAGTTGCCTTATTCCGCAATACTTTTGAAAAAGCATGGAAACAGGCTTTAGTTGAAATTTCTCAACGGCGTAAATTTAAAAAATTTGGAAGTTAGAATTAATAAATTTTCATGAATAATTTTTATTGAAAAGGTCAATTATAATAGCGTAACGGGTACGTAATGGTTGAGTCAAGACTTATATATGTTCCGAAGGGGATATATATAGGTCGGCCAAAGATTGTATATATGTCTAAAGGCTGGTCCTACAGGCGTATATGCAGTCGGAGGGAAGATTCTATATAGTAGGGAAAGGTTTTATTATAGTCTGTATATGATTAGATTATAATAGGATCCCAACTTATTATATAGGGTCGAGCGAAGACCATGCAGAGTGCTGTTACGGTTATATGCAGCCGAGAGGTTGCATATAGCTGGGTAGGTATTTTGCATGGTCGAACGAACCATCATTATGGGTGATGAACTGCTTGGTTATGGCCGGAAGGTCATAGCTAGGTAATAAGTTATCTATAGTGGTGCAAGGTAGATCATTACGTGCTCGTTGTGTTTTATATGGAAATATCCTCACTTTCATATTCCCAGAACAGCTTTATATTTTTTCCTGAGTTTGTCTGTTTCATTTCATCTATTTTATTAAATAAATATATTGAAACTCTAAACAAAATATGTTAACATTACACAGTATAAAAACATTTGTGCGTGACAGGAGGACAGAAGGTAATATGTCGAAAAATTCAACTTGCTTTCTGGTTGACTCTTCTATATTACCTGAAGTTTTTTCAAAGGTGGTAGAAGTCAAAAGGTTATTAACAAAATACCCTGGTAAAACCGTAAATGAAGCGGTAAAAGAAGTAAATATAAGCCGCAGCGCTTATTACAAATATAAAGATTTTGTTTTTCCTTTCTATGAGACTTCAAGAGGCAGGATAATTACTCTACATTTAGTTGTAGAAGATTTTCCAGGCATATTATCCAATATATTAAATAAAATAGCCCTGTCAAAAGCAAATATTGTTACAATTAATCAAAATATTCCAATAAACGGATTGGCAGATGTAATTATATCAATTGAAACTGCAGATATGGAAATAAGTATAAAAGAACTTATGGATAGTATCAGCAGTATTGAAGGAGTTAGAAAACAGGCAATACTTGCAAGAGAATAGAGGGGAGTTAACAATGGTTGATATTGCTGTACTGGGATACGGAGTAGTGGGTTCCGGAGTGGTAGAAGTAATCAATACAAACCAAATGAGTATTAACGAAAAGGCCGGAGAAGAAATAAGAGTTAAGAAGATACTTGATATAAGGGATTTTAGTGATGATCCTAATAAAGATATAATAACAAACAATGCAGATGAGATTTTTGAAGATGAATCAATTAAAATTATAGTAGAAACAATAGGAGGTACAGGAGCAGCTTTAGAATATACAAAGCGGGCTTTTTTAGCGGGCAAGCATGTTGTGTCCTCAAATAAGGAATTGGTTGCTCTTCACGGGCCAGAACTGTTAAAAATGGCCAAGGAAAATAATGTTTACTACCTTTTTGAAGCCAGCGTGGGCGGTGGTATTCCGATTATCAGGCCGTTAAACCAATGTCTGGCCGCAAACGAAATTTATTCCATAACTGCAATACTAAATGGTACAACAAACTATATTATTACACAAATGAAAGATTCAGGTAAGAGTTTTTCATCTGCGTTGGAGAATGCGAAGAAGAATGGATACGCAGAGGCAAACCCTATTGCTGACATTGAAGGTCTAGACACATGCAGAAAAATCGCGATTCTGTCTTCTATTGCTTTTAATGAGTTTGTAGATTGCAGGAATATCTATACAGAAGGTATTAGCAAGCTGTCTTTGCTCGATTTTGAGTATGCCCTGCAGATGAATTCAGTAATCAAACTTATAGCTATAAGTGAAAAGAAAAATGATAAAATTCATGCAAGAGTAAGTCCTGCAATTATCAATAACAGCCATCCTTTGGCAAATGTGGATGATGTATTTAATGCCATATTAGTAAGAGGAAATGCAATAGGAGAAGTTATGTTTTATGGGCGGGGAGCAGGAAAATTGCCTACTGCCAGTGCTGTTGTAGCAGATATAATAGACATAATAAAACATGTTGACAGTAATGGAAGAAATATTTGGAAAAGGAAAGACTATAATAATATTGAAGATATAGATAATATGGAAACCAGGTTTTTTGTGAGAGTATCTGCAGGTGATATTGAACAGGCAAAGAACTTAATTATCCGGGAATTTGGGGAAGTAAACTTTATTTATCTGAACAAAAAGGAAACAGCGAAAGAAATTGCATTTGTTACCTGCAAAGATACCGAAAAAGCACATAAAGATAAATTTAGTAATTTAATGAACAGTGGTTTAATTGATAATATTGTGAGCTCAATCCGCATACTTGATGAGTGAAACTTGTTTTTAACAAAAATGATCTCTATTCTAAAAGGTATATAAGGTCCTGTTATCAATATTGATTGCGGACCTTATATACCTTTTAGTTGTTAATAATTTTCTTTTTTACAGCCTATTACTGGATTTTACTCTCTGTAATATCCATAACCACCGTTCCAGAACAACATCAGGAACAGGATGATGAAGAAAAGAATAGCGCAGTTATCATTAAATAAACCTTTTGAAATGCCTGACATATTACAGACCTCCCTTTTTACTGAGATTTACTGAGATAGTATATATTATTCCGGTGAACAAAAAAGGGTGACTATATCTGACATACTTTCCTGTTTAAGATTGCAAACAGTGCTCAAGTTCTCTATAATGTGTTATAACAAGTATTATGAATTACATAATGTTTGAGACATGAAACAAAAGTATAAAAATTTTGTCAAGCTATGGAGGTAAGCAAAATGAAAGTATTAGACTCCTTTTCATTAGAAGGGAAAGTTGCCTTGTTAACAGGTGGAGCAGGAAAATATGGCCGGCAGATAGCTTATGCTTTGGCAGAAGCTGGCGCTGAAACATATATGGCTTCCAGAAATGTTGAGAAACTTGAAATATTAGCTTCCGAACTCAGAGAACAGGGTTATAAGGCTAAAGCATTGTATTATGACCAGGGTAAAGAAGAAACTATACTTGCACTCAGAGATGAAATTTTGAAACAGAGTGGGAGAATTGATATATTAGTAAATAATGCTGTAGCAAGAACTACAAATGATTGGGATGATCCTGCAGAAAACTTTACAAAAAGTATGATTATTAATGGTACAGGCATTTTTTTAATGTGCAGAACATTCGGAGATGTAATGGCTGCCCAGGGTGGTGGTTCCATAATTAATATTGCTTCAATGATGGGCATGGTTGGACCTGATAAGAATAACTATGAAGGTCTTAATATGGGAAAATCAGCAGGAGATTATTATTTTCATAAGGCAGGAATGATTAATTTTACAAAATTCGTAGCAAGCAAGTACGGTGCAAGAAATGTACGCTGCAATGCAGTAAGTCCGGGAGGATTATTTGCCAATCAACCGGAGTTATTTGTTGAAAGATATAATAAAAGGACACTTCTTGGAAGAATGGCAAATGATACCGATCTTAAGGGTGTTATTGTATTTCTGGCTTCTGATGCTTCCTTGTATATTACCGGAGCAAATATACCTGTTGATGGGGGATATACAGCAATATAGGGATTATAATAATACACTATTTATACTGTTCAGAGTACTTGTTAATGATTTAACAATATGATAAGATATAGTCAGACTGTTTTTTAAAAGGTGGTCATAAGATGAAAATCAGAGAAATAATAGAAATACTTGATGCGAAACTCCTTACCGGATCAGATGGAATGGAACAGGAAATAATTTCAGCCTGCGGATCCGACCTTATGAGTGATGTAATGGCATATGTGAAAGAAAGTAATATTATGCTACTTACCGGACTGGTTAATCCTCAGGTTATCCGTACTGCTGAAATGATGGATATTAAAGCGGTAGTTTTCGTAAGAGGGAAAATACCTGGAGAAAATATTATTAAACTTGCAGAACAAATGAATATTGTAGTATTATCTACAAAACTTCCTATGTTTACTGCTTGTGGAAGACTTTATAGCGCAGGGATAACAGGACGGTGCACTTATAATGGATAAAGAATCATCCATTAACCTGAGTTTTATTTTACCGGATGATGATTTCAGAGTAGCCGGAGAGGCCTCCAGCAGTGTAAAAAAAGTATTGAGCCATCTTGGAATTAATCCTCAGATAATAAGGAGGACCGCTATTGCAATGTATGAAGCAGAAATCAATGCGGTTATACATGCGGGAGGTGGAACTGCCGATGTTAATATTTATCCGGATAGAATAGTAATAAAAATTGAAGATAAGGGTCCGGGAATACCAGATATAGATTTGGCAATGCAGGAAGGATACTCAACTGCTTCTGAAAGAATAAGGGAAATGGGCTTCGGTGCAGGAATGGGGCTCCCTAATATAAAAAGGTATTCTGATGAGCTTCAAATTGACTCAAAGGTTGGAGAAGGAACTGTGGTAAAGATTACGGTTTATGTTAACTAAAAAGGAGTGGGGGCATGAATAATTATTTTCATTCAGTCAGACTTGACGAAGAGAAATGCAGAGGATGTACCAATTGCATAAAAAGATGTCCTACTGAAGCAATTAGAGTTCGCAAAAGCAAAGCGAGAATTATTAATGAAAGGTGTATAGATTGCGGAGAGTGTTTGCGAGTATGTCCGTACCACGCCAAAAAGGCTATTACAGATCCACTTGAAATCATAAAACAATATAAATATAAAGTAGCTATCCCTGCACCATCATTATATGGGCAGTTTAAGCCCGAATTTTCAAGAAACCGGATATTGAATGCACTAAAAAAGGTTGGTTTTGATAAGGTATTTGAAGTATCAAGAGCCGCAGAAATTGTAAGTGATGCCACAAAAAGGGCAATTTCACAGGGGATAGAGAATAAACCATTGATTTCTTCAGCCTGTCCGGCAGTTGTAAGGCTAATACAAGTCAGATTTCCAAGCCTTATTGATAATATTCAGAGAATTCATTCTCCTATGGAAGTGGCAGCAAGGATTGTACGTAAAGAGCTGATTTCTGAGGAAGGATTATCTTCAGATGATATAGGTGTTTTTTTTATTACTCCTTGTCCTGCAAAAGTTACCAGCATAAAGGGTAATTATATAGGAGAGTATTCATCGGTTAACGGAGCTATAGCCATAAAAGATATTTATATAAAACTCTTGGAAATATTAGGCAATGATGAAGACTCTGAAGAACTTGAGATGTCAGGTTTTAAAGGTGTAAGATGGGCAAATATAGGAGGAGAGGGATTAGCTCTCGGGACAGATCAATTTCTGGCAGTGGATGGTATTCATAACGTAATTAGCATTCTTGAGGAAATAGAAAATGGAAAACTCAAGGATGTAGATTTTATAGAAGCCCTTGCATGTACAGGTGGTTGCATCGGAGGCCCCCTGACCGTTGAAAATATGTTTGTGGCGAAAAATAACCTTAAGAAACATATAGATATTGCAAAAAGAAAAGAATATCCGCCTGTCAATTCAGAAATATATGATGATATCCTGGGCTGGACCAGAAGTATTGTACACCGGCCGGTTATGAAATTGGATGATGATATTTCAGTTGCTATTAAAAAGCTTGAGGCTCTTGAAAAAATTAACCGGGATCTTCCCGGTTTAGATTGCGGAGCCTGCGGCGCTCCAAGCTGTAGAGCTTTGGCTGAAGATATAGTAAGAGGAAAAGCAACCGAGACTGATTGTATTTTTAAACTAAGAGAGAAAGTAAGAAGCCTTGCTGTACAAATGGCAGAGCTGGAATCAAAAATGCCACCTGTATTGGATAAAGATAGGAGTGTTGACGATTGACTGTAGGAGAGATAGCAAAAGAACTTGAATTAGAAGTTTTAACAGGAGAGAAAAGCCTTAATAAAGAAATAACAGGAGTTTATGTATGTGATTTATTAAGCTGGGTTATGTCCCACGCCGGTAAAGGGAATATATGGGTTACTATACACAATCACATCAATATAGTGGCTGTTGCCTTGCTCACAGAAGTTTCCTGTATTATAATACCCGAAAATATTGAAGTAGAAGAAACAACTTTAACAAAAGCCATGGAAGAAGGAGTAAATATTCTTCGCAGCAAATCAAGCGCATATGAATTATGCTGCAGAATATTTCAAATAACTTCCAAATAATTATTTCGTTTTATCCAGGTGAGCCAATGAAATTATCATATGATTTGCATATCCATTCTGCTTTATCCCCATGTGCAGATAATGATATGACTCCAAACAATATTGTTAATATGGCATGTTTAAAGGGATTAGATATTATAGCGGTCACTGACCATAATTCAGCAGAGAATATTGAGGCAGTTATAAAATGTTCTCATGGAAAGGAACTGCTTATAATACCAGGTATGGAAGTCATGACCAGGGAAGAAGTCCACATTGTCTGTCTTTTCCCTGATCTTGACGGAGTATTGAAGTTTCAGAATATTGTGTATAATGCCTTACCAGACATTTCAAACAGAGCTGATATATTTGGACAGCAGATCATATTAAATGAAAAGGATCAGATCACAGGATATGTAGAAACTATGCTCCTTGCAGGTGCAGATTTAAGTATAGAGGATGTGTTCAGCCATACCATAATGCTTGGAGGAGCAGCACTACCTGCTCATGTTGATAAAACTTCATACAGTATTATATCTAATCTGGGAACTGTACCTGAGGAACTGGAAACAGGATATCTTGAAATATCCAAGAACTGTTCGGAAACAGAATTTAAATCATTGCATTCCGATCTTGCTAAATATAATTTCATAAAATCTTCTGACGCGCATTTTCTTTGGGATATTCTTGAAAGAGAAAGCTTTATAGAACTTGAGGAAGCCAGCGCCCATTGCCTTATTGCCAAGCTGAGAAATAAAGTATAACTTTTCGTGTCCCATTTCTAAATTATTATTGACAAAATAGACTACAGATAGTATAGTTATTCAATAAAATATAATAAATATAACAATATATTGTACAATTAATATTATCTAATAAGGGAGGGTGTGTAATTAATGGAAAGAAAATTAAAATTTGATACCCTACAGGTGCATGCAGGTCAGGAACCCGATCCTACCACAGGTTCAAGGGCGGTTCCTATATACCAGACTACATCATATGTGTTCAGGAACGTGGAACATGCAGCTAATCTCTTCTCACTAAAAGAAGTTGGAAATATATATACAAGAATTATGAACCCCACTACAGATGTCTTTGAAAAAAGAATGGCTGCTCTCGAAGGCGGAGTAGGAGCTTTGGCTTTGGCTTCAGGTTCAGCGGCTATTACATATGCCATCCTTAATCTTGCAGGTGCCGGAGATGAGATAGTGTCTGCAAGTACACTATATGGAGGCACGTATAATCTTTTTGCAGTCACCCTGCCCAAATATGGTATTAATACAACTTTTGTTAATCCTGACAACCCAGAGAATTTTAGAAGAGCAATAACAGATAAAACAAAAGCTTTGTATATAGAGACAATTGGAAATCCGGGAATAAACCTTGTGGATATTGAGGAAGTGGCAAAGATAGCACACGAAAATGGAATACCCTTAATAGTTGATAATACTTTCGGTACCCCGTATTTAATAAGACCTTTTGAGTATGGAGCAGATATTGTAGTACATTCAGCAACCAAATATATTGGAGGCCATGGGACTTCAATCGGTGGTGTTATTGTGGATTCAGGCAGGTTCCCCTGGGCTGAGAGTGGTAAATTCCCGGGATTTACTGAACCTGATCCGAGTTATCATGGAATAGTATATGCAGAAGCATTGGGACCCCTTGCTTATATTACTAAGGCCAGAGTACAACTGCTAAGAGATATGGGGGCGGCTATAAGTCCCTTTAATTCATTTCTTCTTCTACTGGGATTGGAAACTCTTTCATTAAGAATAGAACGTCATGTAAGTAATACAAAAAAGATTACAGAATTTTTAAAAGGTCATAAAGCTGTATCCTGGGTAAATTATCCTGCTCTTGAAGATAATAAATATTATAAGCTTTCACAGAAATATTTCCCAAAGGGGCCCGGGGCTATATTTACCTTTGGAATTAAGGGAGGATTAAAGGCGGGAATAAAATTTATTGAAAGCCTAAAAATTTTCTCTCACCTGGCGAATGTGGCTGATGCGAAATCCCTGGTAATACACCCGGCAAGCACAACCCATTCCCAATTGTCTGAAGAAGCCCAGTTATCATCAGGAGTAACACCTGACATGATAAGAGTATCTGTAGGTATAGAAGATCCTGAAGACCTTATTTATGACCTTGATCAAGCACTTACTAAGTCGTTGGAAGTATAGTTGGAAGTATAAAGGAGGATGCCTGTGCCGATAAAAATACCTGATAATCTTCCTGCAATGGAAATTCTAAGCAACGAAAATATTTTTGTAATGGGATACGAGAGGGCTTTTCACCAGGATATACGTCCTTTACGAATAGCCATATTAAATATCATGCCCACAAAGATAGCAACAGAAACCCAGCTTTTGAGGCTGTTAAGTAATACACCTCTACAAGTGGATATTGTATTGTTACATCCTGCTTCATACACTTCAAAGAATACTCCCGCAGAACATTTAGAAACTTTTTATAAAACTTTTAATGAAGTTAAGGATGAAAAATTTGACGGTTTGGTAATTACTGGTGCACCAGTAGAAAACATGGATTTCGAAGAAGTTGCCTATTGGGAAGAATTGAAAGAAATTATGGAGTGGAGCAAAACCAGTGTATTCTCTACTCTGCATATATGCTGGGGAGCACAGGCAGGATTATACTATCATTATAAAATTCCAAAGTATCCGTTAAAGGAGAAAATGTTTGGAGTATTTGAACATACAGTAAATGAAAAATTTGTGAAACTTTTCAGAGGCTTTGATGATGTATTCTTTGCACCTCATTCACGGCATACGGAAGTGAGAATAGAAGATGTTGAAAAGGTGCCTGAGCTCCAAATCCTGTCTACATCGAAGGATGCCGGATTATATATTTGTGCCTCAAGGAATGGAAGGCAGATTTTTGTAACTGGCCATCCTGAGTACGATCCCTGTACATTGAAACTGGAATATGAGCGTGATATTGCAAAAAATTTGAAGATTAATATACCTAAAAATTATTTTCCAGGGGATGATCCTACAAAGGATCCAATTGTTAATTGGAGAAGTCATGCAAACCTCCTCTATGCTAATTGGCTGAATTATTATGTTTACCAGGAGACACCTTATGATTTAAATGAATTGAGGTGACATTATGCGCATACTTCATACCTCTGACTGGCATTTAGGCAGGACCCTTGAGAATATAAACAGAATAGATGAGCAAAAACAGTTTATTGATGAATTGTGTGACAAAGCCGACAAAGAGGATATAGACCTGGTTCTTGTGGCAGGAGATATATTTGACACATATAATCCTTCTGCAGCCGCTGAAGAATTATTTTTCGAAGCCATAAACAAACTGAATAAAGGTGGAAAAAGGGCGGTTGTAGTAATTGCCGGAAATCATGACAATCCGGAAAGGCTATGTGCATCCAGTTCTCTTGCTTTTAGAAACGGTATTATTCTTTTAGGTTATCCATCCAGCTATCCCGCAGGTGAAAAAAACGATGATAATAGCATCAGAGTTGTAAATTCCGGCCCGGGATGGCTGGAACTGTTTATAGAGGGTTGTGAACATAATGCTGTAATAATTACACTTCCCTATCCATCTGAAGCACGTCTTGATGAGGTACTAACCGAGGAACTTGAGGAAAATAAACTCCAGAGAGCTTATTCCGACAGAGTGGGAAGCATATTTGAAACCCTATCCAGCCACTTCAGGGATGATACCGTTAATCTGGTGGTAAGCCATATCTTTGTAAGAGGAGGCATTACAAGTAAAGATTCTGAAAGAACTATCCAGGTGGGAGGGGCAATGACGGTGGATCCCGAGGTGCTGCCTTCAAAAGCCCACTATGTTGCCCTCGGCCATTTACATAAGCCACAAAAAGTTAAGGATGCTCCATGTCCTGCATATTATTCAGGCTCTCCTCTGGCATACAGCTTTTCTGAGGCCGGGCAAAGCAAAGAGGTGTTTATTGCAGATATAATCCCTGGGAAAGAACCTTACATAAAAGAGGAATACTTGAACTGCGGAAAGCCATTGGTGAAATGGACAGCAAGGCAAGGAATTGAAGAGGCTCTCAATTGGTGTATGGAGGGCAGGGACCTCAATGCATGGATTGAACTGGAAATTTTTTTGGACAGGCCTCTTACTATGGAGGAACAGAAAAAACTAAGGGAATTAAATCCGGGTATAATAAATATCAAGCCTATAATAGCTACAGAGACTAGCTTTATTGAAGGTTTCGAAGATAGGGAAGCCAAAAAGATTGATGAGCTGTTTAAAGACTATTATAAATACAAAACCGGTATGGAAATATCAGATGAGCTTATGACCATATTTCTTGATGTGTTAAATAGCGAAGACCAGGGAGAGGACGGACTAACGGATTCTGTTATGGAGACTACAGCATAAGGGATATAAAAGGAGTGTTAAAATTGAGACCACGGTACCTTGAGATAGAGGGGCTTCAAAGTTTCAAAGAAGTCCAGAAGGTGGACTTTGATAAACTTGGAGAAACCGGCCTGTTTGGTATTTTTGGGCCCACCGGGAGCGGAAAATCTACAGTATTGGATGCAATCACTCTGGCTTTATATGGTAATGTCCAGAGAGCCTTAAGGGGAACTCATGGCATAATGAATATTTATTCAGACAATCTGAGGGTTGTCTATACTTTTGATCTTCAAAAGGACAAACTGAGGAAGACATATAAAGTTGAAAGGGTTTATAAAAGGAAAAAAGGCTCTGAGAACTTTATTGAAGTTAAATTGGCAAGGCTATCAGATATTACTGGTGAAGGTAATGTGATAATTGCAGACAAACCCAGTGAAGTTACAAGTAAAGTGGAAGAATTGCTGGGTTTAAATTTAGATGATTTTACTCGTTCAGTTGTTTTGCCCCAGAATAAGTTCCAGGAATTTCTTTTTCTGGAAAAATCTAAAAGGAGAGAAATGCTGGAAAGGATTTTCTATCTTGAGGAATATGGAAGGAATTTATCTGAAAAAGTAAACAGGAAGCTTAATGCAACAAAGAATAAATTATCAAATATTGAAGGAGCACTTTCGGCACTTGGAGATATTTCTGAAAAATCCCTCATTGAAGCAGAAAAAAAAGTTCAGGAAGCCAGGGATTTGAAGGAGAAGGTAGATAAGGAACTAAAAAATCTGGAATTAAATTTAAACCAGGCAAGGGAAGTTTGGGACCTTGTAAAGGAACTTAATTTTATATTAGAAAAGGAAGAAACGTACATATCAAAACAGCCAGAGATTGATTTAATGAAAAAACAATATGAGGAATCAATGAAGGCTGAAGGTTTAAAAGAATTAATAGAACAGTACAGGAGTACCGGTAAAAAACTCTATGATACGGTATCACAACTTGATACACTATTGCAGGAAATTAATAACACCGAAAATGTTCTAAAAGATATACGGAAGCATTATGAGATCTGTAAGAAAAGCTTTGATGAAGAAATACCAAGGTTAGTGGAGTTGAAAACAAAGCTTGAAAGTGCTTTGGAATTAAGAAAGGAAGCAGATGATCTTGAAAAGAAGCTGAAAGTACTGCGGGAAGAATATGTTTCACTGAAATTAAAAATTGAATCAAAGGAAAAAGAAATCCATAAAAAGAAAACTGATTTATCTGAGTGTGAAAACAAAATTCAGGAATATAGTAAAACTATTGAGAATTTAAAAGTAGATATTGATTATAGAAGCCAGGTGCAGGCTGCATTAAGAATACAAGATGAAACTGAAGCTTTAAGAAAAGAAAAAGATAGACATGAGATTTTAGTAAAGGAATTGACAAAAAAGACAGAGATTTTGGAGGAGAAACTTGCTGTAATAGAACTGGAGAAAAATAAAGAATTAAGCTTGCTTGAAGGATTGAAAAATGAGCAGATTGCTCAAAAGAATTCGAAGCCAGATGACAGAGATAATATTCTTAAGGATATTAACACTTACCATAATATAAAGGCTATTTGTCAAAGTTTAAAGTATAAAAGAAAAGATATTGACGACCTTAAAGTTGTTTCTGAAGAAGTACATAGAAATATTGAACAGTACATCATTAAATATAATGAAGCTGAAAAATACAGAGATTCTTTATATGAAGAATTAGAAAAACTAAAGACCGATGCTGAACAAGCCAGAAAGGAATACGAAAAGAATTCAGCTTATATATTGGCGCTTAATCTTAAAAAAGGTGAACCTTGCCCTGTTTGTGGGTCAGTTAACCATCCTGCTCCGGCATCAGCCCATAATAACATGCAGGAGATGGATGTTCTTGAAGAAAAACTGAAAGATATCCGGGAAAATCTGGGCAGCCTTGAGATTAAAGCCAGGGAATCTGATAGTGAATGCATAAAATTGAAAGAACAGCTTGAGGGATTAAGAAACAAGCTGAAACAAACCAGGGAAGAAATATCCAAGAAAGAAAATGAATATGAGGCATTAGCCTCAAATCTTCCCGAGAATATAAGAAGTATTAATCCGGAACAAATGGATTATGAACTGGAGAAAATCAACAATAATAATCTGTCAAGATTGAAGGCAGTGGATGAATGGGAAAATAATATTAATGCTCTTGAGAAAAAAATAGCGGATTTAAATAATACTGTTTCCAGATATTTAGCTGATGAAAACGGAATCAAAGCAGAATTGAGAGTAAACAGGGAAAACCTCGCCCAGGAAAAAAATAGACTAAAGGCTTCTTCAGAGCAATATACCGGTAAGCTTTCAGAAATGAATGCTATAAAAAACAGGCTAGGTATAGCAGATATTATTACTGAGATAAGACGAATAGAAGAAAATGACCGTAAAGTGGAAGCACTAAGAAAAAATATTGAGAATCAACAAAATCGTTCAAAGGAAATAAGAGAAAATATTGAAAAGCTTACATGGGAAAAACAGGAAATGCTTACCAGATATAGCGCTCTGGAAGCAGATGGAAAAACCATTAGTTCTCAAAAGAAAGAGAAAGAAGAAAGAATAACTTTGTTGGCAGGACAAGGCGACATTTATGCTCAACTGGCCAATGTTGAAGAAAAAATAATCCGTATACAGCAGGAAGAAAAGAAGTATTTTGAACTAATTAGTAAAACCGAAGCAAAGTATAATGAACTCAATACCCAGAGGGCGGCATTAGAAAACCAAAAAAGTTTATATGAGAAATATCTTAATGTAGAAAAACAACAATTATATAATGCACTGGAAGAAAAAGGTTTCACTAGTATCGAACAAGCAGAAAAATCGATTATTCCGCAGAATGAACGGGATAAAATGGCTGAGATTATAAAGGATTATGAACAAGCAAGAATAAATCTTAAGGCAAACAGGGAACTATTACAGAAAAAACTGAACGGGCGAAGTATAAGTGAATCTGAGTGGGATGATATAAACGGGAGATATAATGAAAAAAGAAAAGAAAGAGATGACAGCATTGCTTTATATGAAAGTGCAAGAAATACATATGCATCTGTTAAAAAGAATTTTGACATATGGGTAGGACTTATAAAAGAGTACAAGGAATATAGCCGTAAATGTGACATGCTTGAACATATACAAAAACTTTTAAGAGGAAACAGTTTTGTTGAGTTTGTTGCTGAAGAGAGATTGAGATATATAGCAAAAGAAGCTTCCCAAACTCTTGGAATACTGACCAAATACAGGTATGCACTGGAATTGGATTCTGAAAGCGGTTTTGTTATAAGAGACAATATGCAGGGTGGCATCCACAGACTGGTAACATCCCTTTCCGGCGGTGAAACGTTTTTAACATCCTTATCTCTCGCCCTTGCTTTGTCAAAGCAAATACAATTGAAAGGACAGAGTCCTTTGGAATTCTTTTTTCTTGACGAAGGTTTTGGTACACTTGACGGAAACTTGCTAGATACGGTAATCGATTCACTGGAAAGGATAAGTTCCTCTGATAGGGTAATCGGGCTGATAAGCCATATTCCTGAAGTTAAAAACAGGGTAGCAAGAAGACTGATAGTAGAACCTCCAACTTCTGAGGGAGTGGGAACCCGTGTTTACATAGAAAAAGCGTAGGGACAGTCCTGCATTTTTTACATTTTTCGGGAACGTTCTTTATTGAATGTTCCCTTTATATATATGTTTATTTCATATTGCATTTCATTTCGCATAACTTTTTCAAAAGACTTTTTAAGTTTTTTATGTAAAAATTGGCCATCTCAGTTATTTAATTCAGTACCCAAAATCGGTCTTTAATATTTAAAAATTATGTTATAATATTATGTATAGTGTCGAAAAAAGCATGTTTTTGGAGTGTATTTTTGTGAGCAAAACATATAAATTGAAAAAACCATATAAATTAATACTGGCTTTGTGCCTGATTACTGCGGTGGTACTTGTTGCATGCAGCATGTATATAAATTATTCTAAACAAAACGGTGAGGATAATATATCCCAAAATGATATTAAAAATAATGGTTCGGAGAATCAAAACCTGGAGAATAATAATACAATCGAGGACAATACTGCAAATGATAATACAAACACCAATGATACAGAGAATAATGAGACAGAGAATAATGACTCATCGAATGATAATGAAACACGTCCTCCTATTGACTTATCTGTGGTAAAGCCTAATGAATCAGGCAAAATTATGGTGGTTATGTTTCATAACTTTATTAAAGAATATAAATCAGGAGATAAAGAGTTTACAACTACATTTGATGAATTCAGGAAGTTGCTTGATACTTTATATGAAAAGGATTATAGATTAATAAGCCTGAGTGATTATTTAAACAATAATATTTCTGTACCGGCAGGATTTATACCTATGGTATTTACCTTTGATGATGGTACAAGCGGCCAGTTTAATTTGATAGAAAAAGACGGTACACTTGTTGCTAATCCTGATTCTGCCGTTGGTATTTTAGAGGAATTCAATAAAACGCATCCCGATTTTGGCCTAAAGGGTACCTTCTTTGTAAATCTGGGGCTTAACACTTTTCCCGGAGCCGGAACTCTTACCCAAAGATTGGAGTATCTTATAAATAAAGGTTTTGAAATCGGAAATCATACCTATACTCATATAAGGCTTAACGAAGCGAAAACAGCCGAAGAAGTACAAAGGGAAATAGGTGGAAACTACAAAAAAATGCTTGAATTAGTTCCCGGATATAAGATGTCATTATTTTCACTGCCATATGGACTTCCTGCTTCAGACTTAAGAAATTTTGTTATAGAGGGCGAGTTTGAAGGTATTAAGTATCAAAACAAAGTAATAGTCGAAGTTGGTGCCAATCCGGCATTATCACCTGTCAGCAAGGATTTTAATCCTCTTTCTACACCCCGGGTTAGGTCTCAGGGGATAGAACCTGTTTACATGGATTTGACCTGGTGGCTTGAAAATCTTTCCAGAGAAGAACAGTATGTAAGCGACGGAGATCCTGACACCATCACTGTGCCAAAAGAAAGAGAACATTTAATTGATAAAAGCAAACTGGAAGGACGTAATTTGATTATATACTAGATTTCTAATCGCACACTGGATTTACCGGTATTTCCTGATGCTAGTATATCACACCTAATTTTGGCATTTGATTTGCATATTTGAATATATGTGTTATAATAAATATATATATATATTATATATAAGTTCTCAAGCATTTTCATAAATAGCGGGAATATAGGACATTATTAACAGCAATAATCATACTACAATTAAGTTTATGCTAATTGCATTGTCAAAGTGAATTATTCTGAGATAATTTGTTATAAAACAATGCTATTTAAAAACATGCTTTTTTAATTTGTAGTATGTATTAGTTTGTACTAGTTTATTTTTCATTATCAACTGATTGATATTATTTATTATTATTATAATTAGGGAGTGTTATATATGGCAAAGGGTGCACCAAAAAAAATTCAGACAGATGCTGATGTAAAGAAAAAGGCTGTAAAACTGGTTATTGCTCACATGAAGAAAAAACTACCAGAAAATACTATGGGTCTGGATCTAGTGCTAAATTGGATTGCAGATATGGAAGAAATATTGAATAAAGATGAGTTTGAATTGCTGGAATATATCGATATGAGGAAAAGACTAAATGATGTTATTGAACGTACTTTAGATGAAGAATTACGATTTAAGCTCAGAGATTCATGGTATAGTTTCGGAAAGGCACTAGATAGAAAAGTTAAACGGCATTAACAGGCATTATTAATTAAATTAAGTGTTATGTACCTTAAATAAAGTATCAATATTAAAAATAATAATGTATCAGTTTAATCAATAATTTACCATTATCAAAAAGGAACCTGAAAAAAGGTTCCTTTTAAGTTTTTCATAAGGATTACAGCAAAAATACTCTTTAATGGAAATATTATACATTTAAAAGGAAATATTATATTATTACCTTTGAGGTGATTTTCATGCTTATTAGATACATTTCATTCAAGAGAAAAAGCAGCGATAAAATTCTTACAGAAAAAATTCAAAGAGAGCTTACTCAATCTCTGAAAAATAAGGGTATTGGTGTTTCTAAAATTACCATTAATTATGATTCAGATGCTTTAAATATTAGTGTGTACATAGATGAAAAAGCATATAACTTTTGTTAACATACTTATTTCGTTTATAAATTCGACGGTATCATACAAATTTCAAATTACATAATTCAGCTCACGTTTAAAAAACGTGAGCTGAAATTGAAAGAAAATTGACAGGTTGATTAATACTGCAGTTGTTCAATAAATTTATAGCCACTCTCGATTGTTTCTTTTACTCTGTTTCCTGCAGGACCTCCTGGAACATTTCTGCTTGATACGCATTTTTCCAGGCTTATTTCTTCATAAATGTCATGGTCAATTTTATCTGAAAAACTCTTTAATTCGTCTAAAGAAAGTTCTTCAATAGCCTTTTGTTGTTGAATACAATAAAAAACCATTTTACCAACAATTTCATGGGCACTTCTGAAAGGTATACCTTTTTTCACAAGATAATCTGCAACATCAGTTGCGTTAATAAAACCACCCTGAGCTGCTTTATGCATTTTATCTTTGTTTATTCTCAAGGTATTTAGCATATTAGTAAATACGGGTATACACATTTTTACAGTATCGATGGAATCAAAAATGCTTTCTTTATCTTCCTGCATATCCTTGTTATAAGCAAGGGGAAGTGCTTTCATTACAGTAAGCAATGCCATAAGATTTCCATAAACCCTTCCTGTTTTGCCTCTTACAAGTTCTGCCACATCAGGGTTCTTTTTCTGAGGCATTATGCTGCTTCCTGTACTGTAAGCGTCGTCCAGCTCAATAAATGAAAACTCATGAGAGGACCAGAGTATAATTTCTTCACTAAATCTGCTAAGATGCATCATTAAAATAGAAAGGCAGGAAGCCATCTCAATTACAAAATCTCTGTCACTGACTCCGTCAAGGCTGTTTTCTGTAATAGCATCGAATCCGAGTTCCTCAGCTACCATATTTCTGTCAAGTTTATAGGTTGTTCCTGCAAGGGCACATGAACCAAGAGGCATAATATTTATTCTTTTTAGGCAATCCAGTAATCGCTCAATGTCTCTTCTGAACATCTGAAAGTATGCCATAATATGATGGGAAAAGGTTATGGGTTGAGCCCTTTGAAGATGGGTATAGCCGGGCATTATTGTGTCAATATGATTTTCTGCAATATGAAGCAGGGTTCTTTCCAGTTCTGATAGCATATTAATAATGTTCTTGGTTTCATTCCGGAGGTACATCCTTATATCGAGTGCAACCTGGTCATTGCGGCTTCTTGCTGTATGCAGTTTTTTACCTGGTTCACCGATCCTGGAAATAAGGATTTTTTCAATATTCATATGAATATCTTCGGCATCAACCTCAAACTCAATACTTCCTTTTTCTATATCTGACAATATCTCAAGAAGGGTCTTTTGTATAAGTTCAGAATCTTCTTCTGGAATAATATTGCACTTTCCCAGCATTTTTGCATGGGCTATACTTCCTTCAATATCTTCCTTATACATTCTGCTGTCAAAACTAATGGAGGAATTAAAATCATCCACAGATTTATCAGTACTTTTCTGGAATCTTCCGCCCCAAAGTTTCATATGCCACCTCATGAACAAATATTTTATATTGCAATCTTTATTGATGAATGCAATCTCTTATTAAAAAATTATTTATTACTGCCATCCTTTTTGTTATTCCTCAGCATTAGGGCTCTGACCTTCATAGGCAAACCAAACAGGTTAATAAACCCTTCAGCATCTTTCTGGTTGTAAACTTCGTCTCTTCCAAAGGTAGAAAGCTCTTCATTGTAAAGGGAATAGTCGGACTTGGCACCTGCAGGCATGCAGTTTCCTTTATATAGTTTCATTCTTACTGTTCCGGTTACAGTTTCCTGAGTCACATCAACAAATGCAGATATTGCTTCTCTGAGTGGTGTGTACCATTGTCCGTAATAAACCAGTTCGGCAAATCTTTGGGCAACAATATCTTTATAATGCAGAGTATCCCTGTCAAGGCATAGTAACTCTAATTCTCTGTGTGCGGCATACAGGACTGTTCCCGCAGGAGTTTCATATACCCCTCTGGATTTCATACCCACAAGCCTGTTCTCTACTATGTCTGCAATACCTACACCATTTTCTCCTGCAAGTTTGTTAAGCACTTCAATCAATTCTACAGGTCCATACTCAACACCGTTTACTTTCTTGGGAATACCTTTTTCAAAATATATTTCTACATAAGCTGGCTTATCCGGTGCTTTTTCAGGAGGAACCATAAGCTTAAGCAGCTTATCATACTGAGGTTCATTCCAAGGGTCTTCCAGATCTGATCCCTCGTGGCTTAAATGCCACAAGTTCCTGTCCATGCTGTAGTTATCCTTTTTTGTAACTGGTATCTGAATATTTCTTGCTTGAGCATAATCGATGGCATCTTCTCTTGATTTAATATTCCATATTCTCCACGGAGCTATTATTTTGAGATGTGGTGCCAAAGCTTTTACTGTAAGCTCAAACCTTACCTGGTCATTGCCTTTACCTGTAGCACCATGTGCAATAGCAGTAGCTCCTTCTTTTTCTGCAATTTCAACCAATCTCTTAGCAATTAATGGCCTTGCAAAAGAGGTACCCAGAAGGTATTTTCCTTCATAAATAGCGCCGGCCTTTAGAGTAGGAAAAATAAAATCAGTAACAAATTCTTCCTTTAAATCCTCAATGTAAATTTTACTTGCACCTGTTTTTATTGCCTTTTCATTCAGGTTGTCTAGCTCCTCTCCCTGACCTAAATCAGCTGCCATAGCTATTACTTCATAATTATAGTTTTCCTTTAACCAAGGTATGATAATAGATGTATCAAGTCCGCCGGAATAGGCTAGTACTACTTTTTCACTCTTTCCCATACAAAACCCTCCAGTTATATGTTAAAATATACTTATGTGATTCTACTAATTATACATCTTACTGTATAATTATGCAATATTTACTTAATACAATGCAAGAATATACAAATTGAATCACCAGTTAACATTATATCATTATATATTATATTAAAATAATTTACACAACTATTTGTTGAAGAAAAGAGAATCAATGATGATTATAATGGGTATAGATCCTGGGTTTGCAATAACAGGGTATGGTATATTAAAATATACGGGAAACAGGTTTTCTCTTATAAAATATGGAGTCATAACTACGGAAGCATCTGAAAAATTTGCTGACAGGTTAAAACTGCTGAGTGAAGGGATAAAGGTGCTGATTTCTGAGCATAAACCAGATGCTATTTGTATTGAAGAGCTATTTTTTAACAAAAATATAAAAACAGCTATAGCAGCGGCTCATGGAAGAGGTGTGGTATTGCTTTCTGCGGCAGAATCAGGAGCAAAAGTATTTGAATATACACCTTTACAGGTAAAACAAGCAGTTGTTGGATATGGCCATGCAGACAAAACACAGGTCCAGCAAATGGTGAGAATAATATTAAATCTTCAGGATATACCTAAACCGGATGATGCGGCAGATGCACTGGCAGTTGCAATTTGTCACGCTCATTCTTACAGGATGAATAAACTTCTTTAGACAAGCTTGAAATCATATAAATTTGTTTTAGAGATGAGGTAGCAACCAATATGTTTTCTTATATAAAAGGTACTCTAGTAGGAAAGTACGGAGATAATATAGTAGTTGAAAACAATGGTATTGGATACAAAATTCAGACTTCATTGACTACCATAGAAAATATAGGTATGGTAGGAAGTGAGGTAACAGTGTATACCTGCCTGAGTGCCAGGGAAGAAGCCATTAATCTATATGGTTTTATTTCAAGAGAAGAACTTGCTCTTTTTGAACTATTAATTACAGTATCAGGAGTGGGGCCAAAAGCAGCAATATCTATTTTGTCTTCTATAACACCTTCAAAATTCAGCCTTGCAGTTATAACAGATGATGTAAAAACTCTTACAAAAGTAAAAGGCATAGGGAATAAAACTGCCCAGAGAATAATTTTAGAACTTAAAGATAAAATTAAGAAAGAACAGTTAATATCTTCAACAGAGGAACAAGATTCAGAGATACCCGAAGTAAAAGATTCAAGGATATCAGAAGCAATTAGTGCCCTTATGGTTTTGGGATATACGGCAATTGAAGCAAGTCGTGCCGTGTCTGCTGTTTATTCTGAAGATATGGACCTGGAAACCATTATACGGAACTCATTGAAAGGTCTGGTAAAGTAGTTTGATGTGTTAATTATTTGATGGGCAAATAACAAATGTATAAATATAGATATAGATTAATTTGCAGGAGAGTAAGTACAAATGAATAATGACAGACTAATAGGATGTGAATTAAGAGAAGAAGATTTTGATGAAACAAACTTAAGGCCTAGATGGTTCAGTGAATATATAGGGCAAACAAAGGTTAAGGAAAATTTAATGGTATTTATAGAGGCAGCCAAGCAAAGGAAAGAAGCCCTTGACCATGTACTTCTTTATGGCCCTCCAGGACTTGGAAAGACAACACTTGCAGGAGTAATCGCATCAGAACTGGGGGTAAATATAAGAATTACATCCGGACCTGCCATTGAAAAACCAGGAGATTTAGCTGCTATACTTACCAACCTTGGCAGCTATGATGTACTCTTTATTGATGAAATACACAGATTAAACAGGAGCGTGGAAGAAATTCTTTATCCTGCCATGGAAGACTATGCCCTTGATATAATTATCGGAAAGGGGCCAAGTGCCAGATCAATCAGGCTTGATCTTCCAAAATTCACATTAATAGGTGCCACTACCAGGGCTGGTCTTCTTACTTCTCCCTTAAGGGACAGATTTGGTGTTATTAACAGGCTTGAACTCTATTCTACAGATGAACTAAAACAAATTATTAAAAGATCTGCCTCCATATTAAAAGTAGGTATTAGCGATGAAGGAGCTGAAGAAATAGCCAAACGTTCCCGGGGAACACCCAGAGTTGCAAACAGGTTGTTAAAACGTGTCAGGGATTTTGCTCAGGTAAAAGGTAATGGATATATTGATGGCGCTGCCGCTGTAATGGGATTGAATGCTCTTGATATAGATCCCATAGGTCTTGATGGGGTTGATACAAACATGCTTCTATGCATAATCCATAAATTTGGCGGAGGACCGGTGGGACTTGAGACTTTGGCTGCGTCAATCGGAGAGGAAACTGATACTATAGAGGATGTTTATGAACCCTATCTGCTTCAGTTAGGTTTTATCAGCAAGACTCCCAGGGGTAGAATAGCTACTAAGGCTGCCTATGATCATTTTGGGATAAAATATAATTAGACGGAATTTATTGGGCGGAGGTAACTATGAAACTTTTACTGCATATATGCTGTGGACCTTGTGCTGTATATCCTGTAGATGTATTGCAGAAGGAGAATATAGACTTTGAAGGAGTTTTTTTTAATCCAAATATACATCCTATAGAAGAGTTTATTAAGCGCAGAGATAATGCAAAGATACTTTCTGATATAAAAAATTTTCCTATAACTGTATCAGATCAGTTTCAAGAGACCGATTGGCTTGGATTTACCGGTACCAGTGAAGAAAGGTGCAATATGTGTTACAGTTTGAGACTGGAAAGAGTTGCGCGGATGGCAAAAGAGAAAGGATTTGATGCTTTTACTACAACTCTTCTGGTAAGTCCATATCAAAAACACGAACTGATAAAAGAACTTGGGGAAAAAATGGGGACGACCTATGGAATTGATTTCTACTACAGGGATTTAAGAGAAGGATTCAGACAAGGACAACAACAAGCAAGAGAGCTTGGATTATACCGTCAAAAGTACTGTGGCTGTATCATTTCCAGGAGAGAGACTCCAGTAAAGTCAAAAGGAAGCAAATAGTTACGTTATTATTACAGAAGTATTAAATTTCAATAAAAAATTAGTATATTATGCCAAAAATGCCGAAGTATAATGTAAAATAAATATACAAAATGTATCTTACAAAAAATACAAAAAGTGATACAAAAGATGAATACTAACGGGGGTCATAATGAAAAAAATCGCGGCAGTTATTTTGGCATTTCTTATTTTAATATCTTTTTCCTGTAATGTAGTAGCCGAATCTTCATATCTTTCCGGTTATACTCCTAAGATAGTTGGGTTTTTAAATGGAGTAAGCTATTCAAATAAGGGGAAAACCGAGGAAATAACTGTTGATATCAGCAAATATTCTGATTATAGTATTTTTAGGTTAAAAAATCCCGAAAGAGTAGTTGTAGATATTTTAGGAGTTGATGCGCCAGGAAAACAGCAAATTATTCCAGTAAATAGCAGTTTGATACAATCTGTCAGATATGCACAGTTTGATAAAGGCATTGCACGGGTTGTACTGGATGTAACAGAGCAACCTGAAGTCAATATAAAAAATGAAAAAAACAAATTAATAATACTTGTCAGTGTAATAGACGATGAGAATAAAGTAGTGGATGAGGAGGATAAAAGCAACACTGGTAAAGATAATAATAACAGGGATAACCAGGATAACTCCCAGGTAGGAAATAATGATGAGAAAAACGCCAAAGACAGAAGGGAGGATACTTCTGATCGTAGCGGAGAAAACAGAGATGAGTCTTACGGAGATAGTCAGTTATCCATTGAATATCTGTCCTTAGAGGAAGATGAAAGAGTTTTAATTTCAATGGATAGTGAAAAAGAGTTTAGGATTATGAGACTGACAGGACCTGACAGAATAGTTGTTGATATTCCTGATGCTCCGTTAAATATAAGGAGGAATGAGATTCCCGTTAACAGCAGCCTTATTAGTTCAATAAGATATGGTCAGTTTACGGAAGACACTGTAAGAGTTGTTCTTGATATAAATGGACAGGTAGATTATGAAGCTGACACTAAAGAAGGTGTCTTGACCATAAATGTGAAAAAAACTTCCTTAAAAAATATTAAATATCATAATCATAGTGACAGAGTATATCTTACATTAAATGGAGCAAAGCTTACCGAGGGAGGAGAATTTCTAAAAAATCTGTATACCTCAAGTTATGAGGATGAAGGGAAAAAGTACATAATTACATTTCCAAGTAAACTGGCTAACCTTGGTACTGGTATGCTTAATATAAATGACAATTACCTGAAGTCTATTGAAATAATTGAAGACAAAGAATCAGGCAACACAAGCATAATATTCGATGCAAAAGATACGTTTAAGTATCTGGTTTTTACAAGATCTGAAGCCAATGATACTGCAATAACAGTACTTAAGCCTGCCTCTGATGATGAAAGGCTGGTTGTTATTGATGCCGGTCATGGAGGTGCCGAGCCAGGTGCAATTTATGGAAATTTATATGAAAAAGAATTGAATTTGGATATCGCTAAAAGGCTCAACAGACTTCTTGTTGAGAATAATATAAAAACATATATGATACGTCAGGAAGATATTACAGTAGCCCTGTATGAAAGGGCATATATTGCCAATGCACTAAATGCAAAGCTGTTTTTGAGTATACATAATAATGCTATGGCTGATGTAAATTATGGGGGTACCATGACTCTGTATTATCCGCAGAATGGAAGAACAGGAATTAATGGAAAGACTTTCGCAGAAATAATACAGAGGAATTTAGTAGATACGTTAAAGACTATTGACAGAAGCATAAGAGAACGACCTAACCTTGTTGTCCTTAAGGCTACGAAAATGCCTGCAGCTCTTGCTGAAATTGCTTTTTTGACAAACTCAGAAGACAGGAATAATCTCAGGAGTGAAGAGTTCAGGGAAAAAGCGGCTCAGGCTTTATTTAAAGGAATAATGGAAGCTCTGGAAAAGATCAAATAGAACATACAAAACTATATAAAAAACAGTTAAATTATCTAGTAGAATTTATATATTCTACTGATTTTTTTCTAATTGCTTTTGTGTTAGTATTAATTAATGTTTTATATTAGTATGCACATTGATAATAATAAATATAGCGAAAGCAGACTGGGATATTATAAAATTTCATATTCTTGTCCATAATTAGTAATAAATGTAAATCTTTATTATGGAGGGAAATATGAAAAGGCTTATTAGCTTGCTAGTACTTGCCTGTTTGGTGTTTACCAGTAGCTTGGGACTGGTTGGCTGTTCTGGATTAGAAAAAGAACAGAAATCTGATACAACAAAAACTACAAAAACCAGTATTGATACAATAAAAGAAGAACAAGAAGAAGAGGATACTGATTATGAGAAACGTACAGATATCACTCCAAGCGGCACAGATACTGCATTAAACACAATAAGTAATGAAAATACTGGTGAACCCAAGAAAGATAATATCCAGGAAGATATTCCCAGTTTGTGGATAACATTATATTATCAAGACAGGGACGGTTATATTGTTCCAGCTTCAAGAAAAATTGCGAAGCAGGAAGGAATTGCCAGAGCTGCGGTCAGTTTGCTGGTTGACAACTCCATTAACAGGGAGGAAATAGAGTATTTTGGGTTGTATCCAGTACTTCCTTCAGGAACTGAAATATTAGGTTTGAATATTAAAGAGGGTATAGCTACCATTGATTTTGATAAGGATTTTTTAAATTATAGTGATGAAACTACTGAGAAGAATATTGTTTCATCGGTTGTATATACATTAACGGAATTTAGTACTATCGAAGGAGTAAAAATCCTTATTAATGGCCATACCGTCAATAATATGAAATATAATACAAATTTATCTGGAGTTCTTGGAAGAGATAATACATTGATTAATTCAGACAGGATAAATCTTGATAAAGATATGGCAAAACAAGATGTTTATTTTTATAAGAGAGTAAATGACAGGTATGAATATTTGCTGCCAGTATCAAGAATGTATCCCAAAACAGGAAGCAGTGATACCCTTGCTCTTATAACCAGATTCCTCTCGGAAGATCCGGGTATAGAACATCTTTATACCCAGGTGCCTAATGGAGTTGAGTTGTTGAATAACAGCATGGATGGAAGTACTCTGGTTTTAGATTTTGATGCCAGGTTAACATCCTATGGAGGAGGAACAGCCAGGGAATATGGAATTATAAATCAGTTTTTATATACAGTAAGAGGAATGGGCGGAATTGATCGAATAAGATTTCTTGTAATGGGAAAGCCGGCAAACTTTCCGGAAGGAACCAGTGTTTCAAAAGACTATATTATACCTGCTTTGATAAATAGTGTTATTGATGAGTAAATTAAAAAATAATAGTCAGATATATGTAATATTGATTCAGAAGTATTTAGAAAAGCATACAGGAGACATTTAGAGAAGTGGAAAAATTTGTGGAAAAATTTATTGTAGCAAGCAAGAACAAAGGAAAGTTAATAGAAATACAGAAACTTTTGGAAGGTCTTCCTTATAAAGTGATATCAATGGAAGAAGCTGGTTTTTCAGGAGATATCGAAGAAACAGGGAAGACCTTTGAAGAAAATGCGTTTATTAAGGCCAGAGCTGTATTCAACGTAACCGGAGGGATGGTTATGGCAGATGATTCTGGTCTGGAAGTGGACTACTTGAATGGCTTGCCAGGTATTTATTCATCAAGATATGCCGGGGAAGGGGCAAGCGATCAGGACAGAAATGAAAAATTGCTAAGAGAATTAAGGGATGTACCTTTTGAAAAAAGGACAGCAAGGTTTGTGTGTGCAATTGCGCTGATTTTGCCTGATGGTAAACATATTTCAATAAATGGATCCTGTGAAGGATATATAGGGTTTGAACCTGTTGGAGATAATGGCTTTGGTTATGACCCTTTGTTTTTTATACCTGAGTATAATGCCACAATGGCTCAGCTTAGTTTGCATGAGAAAAATAAGATAAGCCACAGAGGAAAGGCCTTAAGATTGTTGGTTGATAAGTTAAAAAATTATGAAATAATCGAAAAATAAGGAAGGATATACAAGCTTTCAGCATTTAATATATAGCTTCATGCCAGGATATTTATGAAATTATATATTATAGTGTCAACACCATAAGGTTGCTTGGTGAAACAGGCATGTAGCCAATTCAAATTATATTGGCGGTTCAATATTATTTGAAGATAGTAAATGGTGACAGCTTGTTTTGGGGGAAGTATGAAGATATTGGTTTTAAGTGATACACATGGAGAGATAGAAAAAGCCGAAGAAGTAATCAGAAAGAGTAGAGGAATAAATCTTATTATACATTTAGGCGATTATTACAGAGATGCTCAGAAATTATCAGACCTTTTTCCTGATATACCTGTTGAATATATACATGGAAACAGTGATTTTATGATAGATGATGTTCCTGCAGAGAAAATACTTCAGTTCAACGGCAAAAAAATATTTATTACACACGGGCATAAATACTCTGTAAAATGGGATTATGAAAAACTTTTTAGGAAAGCGGAGGAAATTGGAGCAGATGTAATTCTGTTCGGGCATACACATGTTCCTAAGCTGGTTTCTAAAAATAAATGCCTGATATTAAATCCGGGCAGCATAAGTGATCCTAGAGAGAATTCCAATGAGTCTTATGCAATAATTGAGATTGAAAATGAAAAAATAAGCCCTAAACTTTGTAAAGCGTAGTTTGAGCTTTGTATATAGCTTATAATTGATTTTGTCGAAGAAATATTGCTTATGAAAATAATATAAAGAGTGTTGACAAAGGAACTTATAACTTGTATAATAGGTAAAGTCAGCGCAAGGATAGTGTTGCGGGTGTAGTTCAATGGTAGAACATCAGCCTTCCAAGCTGATTGCGAGGGTTCGATTCCCTTCACCCGCTCCAATTTATCTAATTGATAGTATTCTTTCTTTTTTATTGTTCTTTTTTAATAATGTATGTACCCGTAGCTCAGCTGGATAGAGCAACGGACTTCTAATCCGTAGGTCGGGGGTTCGAATCCCTCCGGGCACGCCACAATTTGTCTGAAAACCCTGATGAAATCAGGGTTTTCGGCGTTTTTTGAAGCACAGGGACGGTTCTTCTGCTTCCTTCAGACGGAAGCAGAAGAACTGTCCCTATATTTACATTGCTTCGATCAATTTCCTAACTCCTACCATATTTATTGCCCTTTTCATGTTATAGGCAAGAAAGCTAAGCCCCAGCTCTGCTGTCGCTTTTTCTTTACCCTTACATAACAGATAATGCGCACCATGATACCACTTTACTGTGCCAAATGGGTGCTCCGACAAGAACTTTCGTTCTTTTATCTTGTGGATATCTTCTTTTATTCTGAGGACAACTTTCTTCTTTATATAGTCTTTTCTGTCTAGCGTATGATTGAATGGACTGATATCGGCATTTTCGGGAATAGGGTTGAGATTTCCTTTTACGTTTCCGTACATTCGAACCGAAACACATTTGGTGCCAGGCCCAAAGCTTACAGTCTTGTAATTTTTTGAACCTGTACATCTGTTAGGGTACTGGCGGCATGCATCTTTATTGGCGAATATGGTGTTATTTCCTTTCTTCTTTGTCTGTTGCCCATAGGACATGTTACAGTTCCATCCTCGTTTAGCGTAAAGCAGCTTAAAATAGACTGTTCTTGAACTTCTACTTCTATTACAGTATTTTCATAGCAAGCAGGAAGTACTCCTGCGGATATGCACTTTTGTATGTCCTCTGGTTTATTGGAGTTCCTTATCTCTTCTGTAATTTCTGCTTCTTCATAGTCTATGTTGTAGAGCCTCTCGTGTTTATCATATTTCAAAGCTACATTTGGAACTATCCCATTCATTACACAGTTTAATATATCTTCACGATTTTCATAGCCCTTGTCTGCCACTACCTCAACTGTTTCAAACTCCAGGGTTTCCTTTGCACGCTGGGCCACTTCTTTCAGCAGTCTCTGATCCGTATTACGATTGGAAGACATTTTTCAAAGCTTTAGCATTGTCCTTACGGAAGTCTGATATTGTTCTGAAATCAGGGGTTAGTCTGTTTAGGAGAAAAAACAATTCAATGTTGCGGGTACATTCAGCCATAAGTTTTCTGCTGGAACGTATCTTGTTGAAGTAGCCATATACGTAAAGCTTCAGAAGGTCTCCAGGGTCATAGGGAGGCCTGCCGGTCCGGCAGGATACGGCTCTTTGAAATCCGGCTACTTCTACACAAAAAAATATCATAAGAGCCCGTCAAAAGGGGTGTTATTTGCACATAAAATATAAATTGAAAGGTGGTATGAAAATGAATCAGACAACAGGAACAAAAAGTTTTATGTTCTTTGTAACCGCTGTGTTAGGTTATCTATACAACAGTATAAATGAATTAGTGGTAATATTAATACTGTTTATGATTATGGATTATATTTTAGGCATCATAGAAGTGTTTAAAACAAAAAAACAATTTGATAAAGAGGTTGCACTCTGGGGAATAATCAAAAAGGTATTGTATGGTTTTGTTCTGGCTATTGCTTTTTTGGTTGACTTCATTATAATTTTCCTGACCACAAAGATTGGTATGAAATTGCCAGTGTCAAGTATGTTTGGCATCGCAGCAATTGCATACTTGCTGGGAACAGAAGGATTCAGTATTGTAAAGCATTTTTTGATAATTGGGGTGCCTGCTCCGAATTTTCTTCTTAAATTTTTCGGTTTATTGAAGGATGAATCTGGTAAGATTATTCCTTTCTCCAAAGAGGAGAGAGAAGAAACTGAAGATGAAGAAGAGTTCTTCTGATATCCTGAAAAAATATTATAAAATGATTAATTATTATACCAAAAGGAAAAAAAGTATAATTTACTATTGTTGTTTTTGGTGTTAGATTAATGTTATTGATCAAAAAGGTGAAACATATTTCACCAACATTAATCTGACGGAGGATTATGCATAATGAAAAGGTTTGACGAAATACAGCAGATAGGCGGACATTATGGAGATGATCATGAGAAATTCCTGGGTGCGGTCGTACCACCAATTTTTTCAAATACCATTTTTAAATTTCCAACCTACGAATCTAATGAAGAAAACAATAAGAACAATAACCGTTATTCCTACACTAGAATTCAGAATCCAACATATGAAATAGCTGAAAAAAAGATTGCAAAAATGGAAAACGGAGAGGTCGCCAGATGTTATGTTTCAGGCGTATCGGCGATTTTTTCAGCTCTTTCAGCATTTCTTGAGAAAGATGCCCATGTGGTTTGTATAAAACATGTGTATGGAAGAGTTAATGAATTCCTGGATACATATTTCAACAGGTTTGGCGTTGAAACCACAAGAGTAAGTGGAGAAGACCTGGACGAAATAGTGTCTGCAATACGTCCAAATACCAGGATAATATATCTTGAGAGTCCTAGCTCATTGCTTTTTAAATTGCAGGATCTTGCTGCAATTGCAAAAATAGCAAGAGAAAAAGGTATATATACTATGATTGATAATACCTGGGCTACACCTGTGTTCCAAAATCCTTTGGATTTGGGCATTGATATAGTTATTCACTCTATATCCAAGTATTTGGGAGGTCACAGTGACATTGTTGGAGGCGTAGTAATTTCGAGCAAAGAAATAATGAAAAAAATTCCAACATTCGGTAGCTTTTTGCCTCCATTTGAAGCCTGGCTGCTTATAAGAAGTTTGAGAACGCTGGGAGTGAGAATGAGACAGCATCAGGAAAACGGTATTAAAGTGGCCAAGTATCTTGAAAGTCATCCTAAAATATTATCAGTAAATTATCCGGCTTTAGAAAGCCATCCCCAGTATGAACTGGGCAGAAAGCAGATGAAGGGATACAGTAGCGTATTTGGTTTTGAAATAGATACTGACAGAGAGGGAATTAAAAGATTTATAAATAATTTGAATTATTTTACCCTTGGACCAAGCTGGGGTGGATACGAGAGCATAATAACGGCAATGGCATGCGGGAGGACCGATGAGGAAGTTTTAGCTACTGGTTGCTCTATAAAGTACCTGCGAATATCCATCGGGCTTGAAGACGCAGATGTATTGACTGAAGACCTGGAAAATGCCTTGAAACATGTATAAATTACGGAGAGTTACACGAGGAAAGACCTTGGTAGATCAGAAAACCGAGAAATATGCTACAGCTTTAAATAGGAGGAAATATCTTAGAGAATGATTCTTTAAAAATAATGTTCCATAAAAAAACCTTATCTGGAAGCACATATTGCATTTATAATCTTATATGTTAATATAATTAATATATTTTTATGCCTTATGGAGGCAAGGAGACGGAAACACGGGGATGGTTCCTTGCTCCTTTTCACAAGAGAACGGAAGCAGAAGAACCGTCCCTTTGCTTTTGAGAGGAGGAAATCAATGAATACTCAACAGGTAATGGAAATTGCACTAAAGCTTGCCGGGCTTGATCATGTCCCAGAGGACTCAGGTATTATATTTGAAGGAGACAATATTAAGAAGGTAATGTCCGGCATCAGTATAGATGTCCCGGAATTATTAATTGCCAGGGAACTAAAGGTTGACATGGTTCTTGGCCATCATCCCAGCAGTTCAACCAGCGGACTGGGTATGTCAAAGATGCTGGAATATCAGATAGACAAGATGGTCAGTTGTGGAGTTCCAGTCAACAAAGCACAAAAAGCAATAAGTGGCAGGATTGAAGATATTGAAAGAATAATACAGGGTGGTAATTATGACAGAATAAATTCCGCTGCCAGATTATTAAAAATACCATATATGAATATACATACCCCTGCAGATATAATTTCTGAAAAAACCGTCCAGAAAAAGATTGACGAACATTTAAAAGGTAACAGTAGGGCAAAGTTATCTGATGTAATTGATGCTTTAATGGAGATAAGAGAATACAGAGCTGTCGCAAAGATACAGCAGCCGAGAATTTGGGCAGGCTCACCTGATAGTTTTGCGGGCAAAGTAGTAGTAACAATGTCAGGTGGCACTAATGGAGGTCCTTTGGTGGCAAAGGCTTATTTTGAAGCGGGAGTAGGTACTTTGGTTTGTATGCACGAAAAAGAAGAAACACTTAAGGCAATTAAAGAGCAGAATATTGGCAACTTGATAGTTGCAGGTCATATGGCCAGTGATTCCATAGGAATGAATGCAATACTTGAAGAACTGGAATCTAGAGGAATTGAAGTTATAAGGATGTCCGGAATTGTTTAAATGGATTTGCAATACAATAGGAGGGTTTTAAAATGTCAAGTATTAATGTTATTGAAACAGGCATCTTATTTGAAAATAAGTTGCCTCAGCTGAGAAGCAGACATGGATACTTCCCGGGAATAATCAAAATGAATGACGGAACCCTTATGGCAGCATATGTAGTAGGAGAAGCTTTTGAAAGTGTGGATCTGACTACTGAAATATCAATAAGCAGAGATGAAGGAAGAACCTGGGAGAGGATAGGAAAGATATATGACAAGAGGAAATCTTCCAGAAAAACATCAGATTCATTGAAACTTACCCAAACAAAGGATGGAAGGTTACTGGCATTTGGGTATGAGATGGATAGAAGCAACCCCTGTCTACCAATTGGAAATGTAGAGACGGGGGGAATTCTAGATAGCAATATGGTACTTTTTGAATCAACGGATATGGGTAAAAGCTGGGGAGATCCGGTTATTATACCTAATTCTTTTCTGGGAGATCCTGTTGAAGCTTCCGCTCCTCTTGTTGAACTGAAAAACGGGCATCTGGTTACACCTATAGCAAATTTTAAAAATTGGGAAGGTATATGCAAATCCGGACTACATAGCCGTCTTTTGCGCTCAGAAGATGGAGGCAGAACATGGGATGACTCAACTGTTATTATGGAATTTCCGGGGAGAAATATAACCATATGGGAGCAAAGGCTTTGCCAGACGGAGTCAGGAATGTTATGTGTAATAAGCTGGAATGAAGACCTTGCAAATGGAATACAATTACCAAATCATTTTGCTCTTTCTTATGACAATGGAAAGACCTTTGAAAAACCTCAGTCTACAGGTATAATGGGTCAGGCTTCCGGTTTGGTTCATATTGAAGGTGAGAAAATACTTTCTCTCCATTGTATGAGGCGTGGAACAGACAAGCCTGGAATATATGCTTACATAGTAGATTTATCAAATGGTACCTGGGATATTATTGATGAAAAAGTGGTATGGGAACCAAAAACATTACTGCAGGCAAATAAAAAAATGATGGATGTATTTGCATTTCTTAAGTTTGGGCAACCATCGGCTATAAGGCTAAACCAGGGTGGAGATTTCCTGATGGTTAACTGGATCATTGAAGAGGGACAGGGAAAAATAATCTGGACCAGACTAAATATTATATAAATTAATACCAGATATTAGCAGAAGAATATATTTGGTGTATTGATGATATTTATAGTATAATTTATATATATTAGGGAATTATGGCATTGTAAGTATAAATATCTCTTTTCAGGAGGATTTTATGAAATTCAAGAATCCCAAATATATAATATTTATAATTGTAGCCTCAGTAGTAATGATAGCTGTGGTCATGTACATATCCGGTGTATTCAATTTGAAAAGTGAAAATTCGTCGGCAAATAAGAATTCAGATCAGACAAACGTATTGGCAGAGACTGAAAATAAAAATGATACAGATGATATCACCAGCGGTGATGACAAAGAAGCAGAAGTAACCGGTAATAAAGATCTTGATGAAAATAAACATGAAGAAGGAACCGGAGACAGTGAAGAAGTTAATTTGGAAACAGAAGAAGCTTTTGCAGAAGAAAATTGGATAGTGGAAAGCCCGGTAAAAATAATTGATAATTCTCCTGAATTTGAGGTTGAAATGGCGCTGTGCTATGACAATGAGAATAAAGCTTTTGTAATTCTTGATTACTATTATGACGGAGTTAGCAGATCAAGAGAATATTCTTCAGGCAATATACCTTTTCTTAAACAAGTTGAAGATACGGATGATTATATTCAATCAGCCGGATATACAATACAAGAAGCGACATTGAACGGCAAACTGGCTAAACTGTACTTTTTTGTAAAGAAGAAGAATAATTCTTCTAATGAACTTTTCTGTTTATATGTAATTGATTTAAAGAACGGTGACGTAAAAGAAATATATATCGGAGAAGGAACTGAATTAAGCCCTTTAAAATTTTCTAAAGATAAGAAGATGGCGGCCTTTTGTTATACATCCAATAAAGGTGGGCCTGTTCCGGACAGCATGTTGCAGATTCTGGACTGCAGTTCTGACAGATGGTATATTGTGGAAGGAAAAACTCCTCTGGGGAACAGGATAGGACAGGAAGGGGTTCCTGACAAACACTATTCATATAAAATGCTTTCATGGAAATCTGATACGGAAATTTCATTAATGGAAATTTCCTATATGAAAGCCGATCAAGACAGCGCAGGAATAACGCCGGAAGAAATTGAAGTAATATATGATGTTTCGGCCAATCTTATCAAGTATCCTGAAGGATATGATTCAAGGGGAGTCAAAATTGTTGTAGAAAAAGAGCCTGAGGAACCTCAGGACAGTCCTCCCATGATGGCACTAAAGAATTTCTATAAGCTTATAAATAACGAAGAATATAATAAAGCTTATGATTTGCTGGATGAAAAGTTCAGACTAAATGCATTTAAAATGTTTGGATCTTTTGAAATCAGCAAGAATGAAATAGATGTTGAATATTTCTCTGAAATTGCGGCAGCAACAGGTATTTTCAAGAGCCTGCAGATAAAAGAAATAAAAAAAGAAGAAACTGAGGGCAGCGTTTCAAAAATATACTATATACAAAGTGTGAACCTGGAGGATGGAAGTAACCCTTTGGAATTATCTCTTGTAGCGACACTGAGCATGGTTGGTGAAGAATGGAAGATAACAGCTCTTGATGACTGGACAGAGCCTGCAAACACACAGCCCAATAATTAATAATGAATAATGTTGAAGAATAAATCAGATAAAAAACTCTCTGCGAAACTACAGGCAGCTATTTGAAAGCTGCCTGTTTATCCAATTTATTGGCAAATGCACAAAAACTGGTATATATTAATACTGGTTTTTAATAATTATATAACTTGAAGCAGTCAAAAAAACTGCAGAAATAATCATTACTATCATAGGCCAGCTTGAAAAGACCATTGCAAGAGCATCCTGGTAACTTATTATACTTGAAGGAAGATTAAAATTTCTAAAAAGTTCAAGCGCAAGTCCCTGAGGGGTAAAGAGTGATATGGATCTGGCTACCCCCGACATTTCAGCAAAATTCCAGAAGCATCCTCCTGCAAATCCTGTAATTATTGAAAATAGCGGAGCACCAGTCTGAAGCTGCATCCTGGTTTTTAAAATTGAAGATATAAATAAACTTAAGGCAATTACTGTTAACAGGTATACAATAATAATTAAGAGACTGGCTGGATTATTGAAGATACTAATCTTAAAAACCAGGGATGATATCAGCCAGAAGAATGCGATATGAATAATACCAATAAATAAAAGAGTTAAGATATTGCCGGCAAATACAGATCCTAAAGCATTTATACCTGCCACAAGCCTTTTTATGGTGCTGTTTTCTCTTTCATCAATAAGCCAGCTGCTGTTAAACAAAACGAGAAACATTAGAAAAGCGGTCAACATACCAAGAGCTGAAGCTTCAACTGTTCCGGATAGAGGGCTTGATTCTTGAATTATAGCTCCTCCCTTGATTTCACTGTAATCCATTTTCATCGGAGGTTCAGGTTCCCATAACGAATCTGTATATTCCCATGCTTCAGACCATAAAGTTTTCTTATTCTCAGAAGAATTGTCTTTGGAAAACTTTCCCATGTTTTCATATTCTTTTATCACCCAGTCGGCTGCAGTTGAATTTAACATCAATCTTGCAGCTTCTCCAGCTATGCTTCTCGCAATAATACCCGCAGACAAAGTAGAAGGAGACTCTATCTGTTCAATAGCTCCATCAGTATCTCCCTTAAGTATTTTTTCCATAAAACCTTCTTTAATTATGAAAGCAGCTTCAGCCTTATGGTTTTTTACAAGTGCTACGGCTTCCTGTTCATCAGCCTCAATAACAATCAAGCCTTCTTTAGAAGATATTCTTTTGGTTAGCATTACTGAATATTCTGAATTATCCAAATCGCATATAGCAATAGGAATTTGATTTCTCTTCTCATATCTTAAGGCATAACCTGTAATGAAAGTAAGGAAAAGAGGAATTAAAGCCATAGCGATAATAAAGCTTTTATCTGACATAATTATTTTCAATTTATATTTAACTACTGTTAGTATTTTCGACATTATATGTTTACCTCCGAACAAATTTCCAATTAAAGATCAGGATGCCCTATGGTTCTTTATTCCTTTTAAAAAAGGAATTGAAACGGCCAGGTAAAGTAAACCCATCCCTGCTAACACAGCCAGATCCCAGTAAAATACAGATGTAATGTTAGCAGAAAATATTTGCAAAAAACCATCAACTGCCCATCTGTTAATGGTAAAATAACTTAGAGTTTTGATAAAATCAGGCATTGCGGTAAGGGGATAAATGCTACCTCCAACTACTGCCATCAGCAAAGTTCCCAAACTTCCCGCCAGATCTGCTGTGGCAGGTGAGGGAGATATTGTTGCCACAAAAACTGCGCAGGCAGAAACTGTGAATACTATTATTATAAATAACAATATCATAAGCAGAGGTGAAGTACTGAGATAAATGTTGAAAAAAATTGAGCCGGGGATAATTATTGAGGCAAATTGCAGGATTGAAATAATGAATACTGTTAAAAATCTTGCCAGAATAAACTCAGCAGCACTCATAGGAGATATTTCAAGCCTGCTTCGGATACCCAATTGTTTTTCGTTGGCAGTAAACTTAATGCCCATTATACCGCTGAACATAATAAATACTACAAGCAGGGCAGCAATGAAATACTCATATTGAGTAACATCAGGAATATATGAAACTTTTTTTTCTTCAAAAATTCTTCCGCTGGATAAGGCTTTTAAAGAGAATTTTGTAACGACATCAGCATATTTTTCATTATAGAATTTTTCTGATGAAGCAGCTTTTTTGTAATAAACATAAGCTGTCATTATACCATTCTGCGAAGCAGATACGATATCTGCATAGCTTTGCATGAAATTTTTGATAATGTCAGCCTGTAAAGGCTTCCTGGAATCTGCAATTACTCTGAAAGGCTTGTTCTCACCTTCTGATACACTCTTTACAAAACCTTCGGGAATTATTACAACGGCAGCCACTTTTCCGTCTTTGAGCATGTTCATTGCCTCATTTTCATCAGCTTTAAATATGGTTACCAAATCTTGTATAGCTTCTGATTCAATAAACTGATTCAGCAGCATTCTTGATTCAAGAGAGTTTTCCTCATCCACAAGAGCAATTGAAAAGGTCTCAATAAATCTATTGTGAGTTAAAAATGGAGACAGAACATAGATAAAAAGGCTGATAAAAGCAAATGGCAAACCAAAAAAGAGAACCACTGCTTTCCAATCCTTAAAAAACAGCTTTAAATCATTCTTTACAACAACAAAAACTCTCAACTGCCGGCACCCCCGTATAATGAAAGGTAAATGTCAATGAAAAATTCATTGTCCTAACGCTTTGCCGTACTGGTAAAAGGTTCAATCAGTTCCTTATTGTTAAGTAAAAACTTAGCTGTAGAGAACTGAAGTTCCTTAACGATCTCTGATAGTTCCTCTTCGCTTATGGTGTTCAGATCAACAGCCCACTGGGAATCTGTTGCTGGCATTTCAAAACTTTCACCGTAACTGTCTTCTTTCTTTATATTAATCAATATATCTGCATTATCAATTTTATATTCTTCTATAGTAAGGTTTACAATTAAGTTATAGCTTGTGTTGATAGATTTCTTTTTTGCATTTTCAGAACTCTCTGAAGTCAGGTTAATATTAGCTTTAAAATCAGGCCAAATATTGTTTACGCATTTTATGAAACCCTCAAAGGATTCAGATTTGTCAGATTTTGACTTGCCCTTTTCAAAGTTGAATTGTATTTCTGCGGCATCACCGCCATTTTCTGCAGACTGCACAATTTTACCAACTACACTGTTTTGACTGAATAAAATATCATAATTTCTTTTTGACATATCCTGTTCCTTGCTGGAAAGGTTAATACTTCGCGAGATTATATTACCTGATGAATCTACTATGATCTTCATGCTAAGACCGTCAGGGAATGAGGTATTCTCTATAATGTCTAATAATTCATTTACCAGGATATTGTAATCAGAGTAGCTTAATAATTTTTCGGTTAAAGGTTTTAAGCCGGGAATCAAATCAAAATATCCTGCTTCATCTATAAGTTTTATTGCATTATTAATTTTATCAACAGTAATGTTAATAAGACGATTATCTTTAAAAATCATTTTAATAAAAGCTGCACTTAGATTTTTTAACTGATCTTCATTAAAAGAAAGCGTGAACTGATCGTATTTTCCGCTTTTCTGTGCTTCAAAGCCGTAATTCTGAATGTTTTTTGACAAAACTACCTGTTCATCTGATATATTATCTTTCAGAAAATTTGAATATTCAACTAGAATATTTTTTATTTCAGAAATTGGGAAATTTGTGTAAGGACTCATTTCTCTTGGCAAAAGAATCTTATTTATAGGATAATCCAGGTTGAATTTTTGCAAGGGAATTTTAGGGTTATTCTTATCTATCAGGAAGTACTTGTCATAAATTACGGGGATCTGAAGTCCTAAAGTATTTTTATCCACGAAAATATTAACATCTGCAAAATTTAAACCTTCAAGAAGAAATGCCAATGAAGTTAAGCTTTTTTCTTCTTTTATATTGTACCTTGTATTCAATACAAGTTTGCTGCTGTTTATTATGTCAATTGCCTGAGATGGAAGATTACCAAAGGAATTTTCCACGGATGCGGGAGAAGATAATTTAACCGAAAGCTCATATCTTGAGCGGGAAGGATTTTCATTAAAAGGTTTGTATCTTTTTTCCCGTTCATTATGTTTTTTTTGGAGCTCATCCATATATTTTACAAAGTTTTCAGTTTCAATTCTGAAGTATAGATCTTTTACATTTTCTTTTCCTCTAACCAGATAGTAAATAAGAGAAGCGGTTAATACCAAAACTATAATGGCGGATGCTATTATTATAAGTTTCTTGTTTTTTAGCATTATAAATTGACCTCCTGAAATAATCTGAAAGGATTATAGCAAATATTATACTGATCGGGACTTATGTTATATTTATATAAATTCATACTGAAAGTAATGCTATCCAGACAGTATTGCTTCCAGGACTGCTTCCTTTAGCTTTCCGCTGGATGAAAGTTTTCTTATTTTATCCACAGGTTGGCACATTAAAATCCTTCCTTTTTTCATAAGAGCGATGCGGTCACATATCGCTTCCATCTCATCAATATCATGGCTGGTATAAATAATTGTCCTGCCCTCATTTTTTAAGTTTTTAATTGTATCAATAATATAATGCTTTGATATAATGTCAACACCAACAGTAGGTTCATCCATAACTAATATTTCAGGATGATGCAGCAGAGCAACAGCGATGTTGATGCGCCGCTTCATTCCTCCGGAATATTCTTCAATCCTGTCATGGGCTCTGCCTTCCATACCAGCTATCTTTAGGACTTCCTTGATCCTCGTTTCAAGCTGACTGGATTTAAGGCCGTATAATTCCCCCCAAAACTTTAGATTATCATAGGCTGTGAGGGTGGGATAGAGGGCAATATCTTGCGGTACAAACCCAATCATCTTCCTTATATTAGCCGCCTGGGTTAACACGCTGTTTCCTTCAACTATTATATCTCCGCTATCGGGCTTTATTAATGTAATCAACATGGATATAAGAGTGGACTTTCCGGCTCCGTTTGGTCCTACAAGTCCAAAGATTTCATGCCTGTTTATTGTTAGTGAAACATTATCGACTGCTATATTTTTTTTATAATTTTTTGTAACATTTTTAACTTCTATTGCTACACTATTACTCATTAGAGTTTTTCACCCCGATTCATCCGGAATAGAATGTTACTTACTGAAAAAGATATTAAAAAGTACTTTAAAACCACATTTAAACATTAATTGTCATTAATATAGTATACAAAAAGTATATAATGTAATATATAATATAATTATACTTTATATTTAATATATTGGGTATATTAATATTAAGAACACAAATTATGAAAACAAGGATAGAATGGAGCATCAGGGATAATAATAAAGTAAACAGGTGAAAAAACAAAAAAATCAGAAATTTTATTCTTGACAAACGTAAGTATCTATCTTAAAATAATGCCTGTGCCTTGACATTGGTACGTTGCAAAATGGTGGATATAGTTCAGTTGGTTAGAGCGCCAGGTTGTGGCCCTGGAGGTCGTGGGTTCGAATCCCACTATTCACCCCAAGTTTGAATATATTGAAATTTATGATGGGATGTAGCCAAGTCGGTAAGGCACCAGACTTTGACTCTGGCATCCGTAGGTTCGAGTCCTGCCATCCCAGCCATGTTCAAGTTTGGTGGCAAGTATTGCAATAAAAAAGCACGAATCTTGCCTCAAGTATGGGCCATTAGCTCAGTAGGCAGAGCACTTGACTTTTAATCAAGGTGTCCGGCGTTCGAATCGCCGATGGCTCACCAAGTAAAAATCCTTGAGAACACTGCGTTCCAAGGGTTTTTATTTTATCTGGGGTGCGAGAGACTTCTTGATACCTGGTTAAACTTGAAGACAACCCGTTCTATAGACTCGTAGAACTTTAATTTGGATTATTAAAGCTTGCTGGCTGTGGATTATCAGCATTAAAAAACTGGTCACCCGGTGTAGAAAGATTGAAATACAGCTTAGAGTCTTTTGTAATTCCCCAATCTTTTAATGAACCGGTATCCTGAATTCTATTAAACGCTTCTCTAAACATAGTATTATGGGCTTCTTCACGGTTTAGTAAAAAGTCGATTGTATCCCTTACGCCTTTATCGTTGATTTGCCTATAGAGATATTCGTAAACAACTTTTGCTC
>DULL01000067.1 GCA_012840395.1 Clostridiaceae bacterium
CAATCCAGCCTAACATGCCCTGTACTCATTATCAACAGCTTTCGCGGCATAAAAGCTTATGGTTATTAGCTGATTAACTACCGTTTAACAACCGAGGTAATTTACACACTAATTTGGACTTGACTTCTTTTTAAATTTTTCTTTTTAACTTAAGTGATAATTTTTTTAATAATTAGATATTATATAATACTTTTTTATTGTGTCAATATTTGATGAACAACTGTATTATATTACAAATAATCGTAAATATTTGTAATATAATATAATAACAATATATAAATATTATATATTATACGTAAAAAGTATCAATATTATCAAAATCCAAATATGTTTACCTGCATGACATAGCTTTTTTCAGCAATTTAATTCCATTGTTGTAATAAATATCTTTAGTTTTTTCCACACTTATTCCGCTCATTTCAGCAGCAATATTAATTGCAAGGATAATTTCATAGGCCATAAAGGATGCCCTCATATTATTGGAACCCACTCTAAAATCACTTTCAGGATAACCTTCTAAGACTACATCAACCCAGTGGTCCATTATATTAACTCTTTTTCCCCTCATGGCTGCAACAGGAAAGTCAGTGGCAAATAGTACCCTACTGGAATGAATATAATTAAAAACTATTTGCAGTACTGTAACATCCATAACCATGGAAGTATCAAGATAAACATTGTTAAGATTCCTTATTGATTCAATTGCATTTTTCATTTCCAGGGGATGATAACATCTTCCACAATGTGCTAATACTATACTTGCATTTGGATAATGCTCTGCAATCTTTCTTACACCCCTCTGCACTTCCGTATCTGCAAGTCTCCCGGATCTTGGAACATGAAGCAAAACCACAAGGCCTAATTCATTTGCAAGTTCCATTTCAACAGGTCCTATCATGTCCTCTACCCGAACATTACCATAATCATTTCCTACCCAGTCCAGATATACTTTGTATCCATAATAACCATTTTCCAGAATTTCCTGTCTTAATACTTCAGCTGGTACCTTATTCTTTCCGGTTACCCTCAGCGGGTACAAACCCTTGGTACCAGAATACTTGGCAATGTAACTGTTTGTCTTGTCAATATCTACGGCAGGAGTAGGTTGTCCAAAACATACAGCACTATATGTCTTGTCGGGAAACATCCTTCTCCCATCTTCTAGAAGCTTTTCCATCCCATATTCCAACTCTGTGGTCATATAACGGGCAGCGGAAAATGTGCCAAGGGAAGCTGAATTCAGAGCATTGTAGGCATCTTGTTTTTCCTTGCTGATCCACTGTCCGGCTATCCATGAATGAGTATGAAAATCTAGAATTTCTTCTGGAAGTGTTGGTGATATTACCTTTTTATAAAAAGGCATATCTACTTTTTCATAGCGTTCTTGTTCTGTCAATATAATCCCCCTCCTATAATTCTTGCATGCCCTAGCTCAGTAATTATTCACAGCTAATGATTTTAATAATTATTTTAGCTAAATATTTAGTTTAAATTAGCTGAATATTCAGTTTAAATATGTAAAGAATTCATTATTTTAAATCTATCCTGATATATTAAATCAGTATAGAAGAATTCTATATTTATAGTGAATATCCTTCTTTAATGAATATATTTTCGATATCTTTTGCGTTATTTTTATTTAATTATTATTTTTGTATTCTTTTTTTCAAAATTTGTTATTAAGCCGCTTATACATCCCTTTTCCACGCTCTCATGTGGCAACGTCCGGTACAATTTCCATTTTCATCGTACTCAATATTATAATTCATTTCATATCCATGTTTTCTTGCCACAGGCGGATAAAGATGCGGGCAATGCATACAATAGTTAAGTTCCCCTCCAAATATTTCCCTGTTACGGGATTTCAGTTCGGCAATAGAAGGGCAGGCATGCATATCCATACAAAAGACATCATTCTCAATTTTTACTGTGTAATCGGCTTTTTCCTCTTCCAGAGCACCGCCCCAGTATTCCAGCATACCATCTAAGCCTTTTTCCCGAATTAATTTATCCAGATGCTTGCAGTAGTTTTCGGAAATTGCTCTCCAGAGAGCTTTAACATAATGAGGGCCATCTTTTTCATATATATATTTAAAAGTTTCATTATATACTACAATAAAATCAGCTATTCTCATGCCTCACTCCCCCTTTTGAAAATCCATCTGCATTGACCCTTGCCATTGCAGTATGCCATAGAAAACTCACAATTACATAGTTGTGCAAAATATGTATTCATTATTTCGTGATGACGGCAGTAATGGAGACATGGTCTTGCACATGACATATCTGACTCGGACATAATTTGGTAATCGATGCAATCTTCAATTTCAAAGGTAAGACTTTCCTCATCTTCTTTCATTGAGTATGTGGTACCGTCAGTATTGAAAACATCGACATAATAATCGCGTATCCCCTCAAGGCCTGTTTCTTTTATTTTCTGTATTAACTCAGGATAACAGCGTTTTGTTATCTCAAGGATATATTCATCAAATCCTTCCACTCCATACTGAGCCGTAAACCAGTTAAAAATAACATTATATGCTATATACCAATCTCTGCTTGGCGCCACATTTTTCACTCCAATCACTCATATTATCTTATATAATTATAATCCTGTAAGTCTTACAGGCCTGTTTTCTTTTATAGAAACTTCTGCTGCCCACTGCATTTCAAAACTGTTATAATTGTCCCAAATAGAAGTTTCAGGCACTCTATTTTCCTCAATGCATTGGATCAAGTGCAAGAGTACCTTCTGCTGTTCAGAAAAGCATCTATGGGTTTCTTCTTTGCAGTTATTTACCTGACTGTCTTTTCCTTTGCATAATTCTTTGGATAATTCTCCTGTTAGCTTGTATGTATCTCTATTTGTTTTATCGCTGATATTTTCCAAAACTTTGGGTTGGCCTTCTGCAGGGATATAAATAACCTGTCCCTTCTCATCTAAGGTTAACAACCCTTTATCTCCAAACATTGTAATCTTTCCATCCCATAAAGTTTCAGCTCCCCGGCTTGACCAGGTACCGGTATAATTTACTATTACACCATCCTCCATTTTTATAATAGCCTCAACGGATGCTCTGTCCCTAAACTCACACCAAGGCTGTTTATATGCAACGGAATATATTTCTGTGCAGTTTTTTCCTGTGATATAGCGCATAAGATCAAAATGATGAATTGATACATCTTTCAGGAGAGGCAACTCCATATTTGTCCGATAACCCCACAGATTTTCCGGTCTGCGGAATTCATATAATATATTGGATATTTGACCGGCAATATTATTTTGCGCAGCCCATTTTAAAGTTCTGATATGATTATGGAAGCGGTAATTCTGGGCTACCATAAATTTTTGATCAGGATGTTTTTTGGCTTCTTCACATAATTGGGCAGCTTCTTGCAAATTTGCAGTTACAGGTTTTTCGCAGATAATATGCATGCCCTTCTTCAGGGCAAGGTCACAAGCCCTTGCATGCATATGTGTGGGAAGTACGATAACAGCAATATCTGCATCACATTCATAAATTGCTTTTTCAATATTGTCATAAAAGTCGTGAGGTGTCCTTGTCACAGGTGGTAACTTTGAAAATGATTCCATAGATGAAGCACATACACCTATAAGCTCAGTAACCTCCAGTCTGGTAATTTCTTTATACCAGGTTGTGCCATATATCCCGCTGGCACCCAGCAATAGAACCTTATATTTTTTCATATACCACCTCAATAAGAATTCTTTGTTTACATAGGCAATTATGATTTTATCATAAATATAAAGTAATAGATATCATAAATTTTTGTAGGTACAAATTTATTCTGGGCAAAAATTTAATCTTGGTATATAAATTTAGGTATATAAAAGATTACATAATTGATGAAATATTTTTTTTGATGGTATAATTAGTGATATAATTTTTGGAAACACTGGAGATGCTTAATTATGAATGTTTATCTAATAGACCTGGATGGAACTTTATATCGAGGAAATGAACCTATTGAACATGCTGCTGAATTTATAGACTATCTTAATAAGAATAATAGAAAATATCTTCTCACTACAAATTGCCCTCTAAATAATCCTGATGGTATTGTCGCAAGACTTAAGGCAATGGGTATAACTACAACAGCAGATAATGTTCTAACCAGTTCAATGGCTTGCAGAGATTATCTTTTAAAGCATCATTCTGGAAAAAGGGTGTTTGTGATAGGTTCACCCAGTTTTCTAGAAATTCTGCAAACTTCAGGGATTCATTTAACAAATCATCTTTCAGAAAGAGAATATTCAGAAGTAGTGGTAATAGGATATGACCAGCAAATGACTTACTCACAGTTAAAACGTGCATGTATCAATATTTTGAATGGTGCAGAATTTATAACTACTAATATGGATAATGTAATCCCTCACGGACAAACATTCATTCCTCATACGGGTTCAATAACCGCTGCCGTTCAGTATGCAGTTAATAAGGAGCCTGTTATTATCGGGAAACCTTTTAGGCATATGTTTGACAGTGCGGTAAAAATGCTGGGATGCAATAGAGAAGACTGTGTAGTTATTGGTGATAGACTGGACACTGACATATTATTCGCAAAAAACAATAATATACCTGGGTATTTGGTTTTTACCGGAGTAACAACACATTCTGATTTAGAAAAAAGCTCCATAAAACCCGACAAGTGCTTTAATACTCTAAAGGACATAATTCAAATGGAAACTGGGGATATTGGGGACATTTCTGTTTAATTTGCACTCATTATTTATGAAAGATGTATCCAATTTATTTTAAAACGAATTATTGTATACTATTTTGAAACTTTACAATAATTTTATTAAATCCTTAAATATCGCATAAAAACGCTGTCAGTTATCGTATTTAAAAAAATTCTAACTGACAGCCTCATTATATTAATGATATTTATTATCATGATTTAATTAATAATTTCTTAACTATTATTTTTATTGGAATTAAGTTAAGAGATTAAGTCATTAAAATTAATGAGTTAAGAGCATTTTTGTACACTTTATTCTTTTTATATAGGTCGAATCCTTCCTTAGAAAGCCTTGAAATACCTGATATTGACATGTTTCCAATATACTTGCATAGTTCCTTATAGGTATATCCGCATAATATCCTTAGCGTATATACGGTAAACGCTCTTAAATTGTTGGCTTCTCTGCTGTATTTTAATCTTAACCATTCTGAAAGCTTTTCATTTAAAATCTTCCCTATCTTGTGCAATATCTCATCAGGTGATCTATCTCTTATAACATAGTATTTATCGCATACATACTCATTTTCAGTGTAAGCCGTCATTATATTTTCATCCACTTCCTTCATGATACCGGTATCCTTCATGGATTCTACAAAACTCCTATACTTTTGCCGCGCACTCTTTTTATCACTTCCAAATAACTTAAGTACATAATCTGTATCCACAATTTCAAATTTATCTTTGATAAGTCCCAAATAAATACCATAAGATGAGTATGGGTAATATTCTTCCTTACCAGAGTATCCCGGCAAATCCTTCGCATTGTTGTGGATATAGGCAGTTAAAGTAAGGCTATAGGTATTATTATCTACAATTGTACTTCCAAATCTTCCTTGAAATAAATGCCCATGACGGTCATATTTCTTATTGAAATAAATCACATATGCGGTATTCAAGCTGTGCATGAAGGTGGAAATATCAGCACCGCAAGGATTTATATATATATGTACATGGTTGTCCATAAGAATAAAGGAATATACCTTGCAATGATATTTTTCCTTGTACCTTTTAAGAAGCATAAGATAATAGGATTTATCATCATCACACTGGAACAAATTTATTTCACTGATACTCCTGGACATCACATGATACATGGCATCATTCGACTTTTTTCTTGCAACTCTTGGCATTTTTTAACACCTCATGTTGTATTTTAACATTATTGTTACAATTTGTCAATAAATATGCATAATGTGCAGAACTGTCCCATATCTCACCCACATATCTCACCCAGAACTATCGTTATAAAAATCACATTTTTATAAATATACGTTCATGTAGATTCATATATTTATAGTGGATTGGTTTTTTAATTGCTCCTTGGACAAAGCTCATACTCAAGAGGAGGGTATAACATGATCAAAAGATATGGTTTGCGCCGCTCGGACTCCCGACTTGCAATAATATTACTTGCGCCGGCCTTTATTTATCTGGCACTGCTTCTCTTCTTCCCCTTATTATGGGGTATTGTATTTAGTTTTTCAAATAAAGTTATAGGAGCAGAAGCAGTTTTTACTGGACTTAGCAATTTCAAGAATCTCATCACAAACATAAATTTCTTAAATTCTGTAAAAGCCACTTGCTTATATACAGTATTTGCAATTTTTTTCAAAACACTTTTTGGGATTATTATGGCTTTATTACTCAATATGGAGTTTAGAGGAAGAAGCTTTGTAAGAGCATTATTGCTGATACCCTGGACATTACCCAATCTGGTAGCCGTTTTAAACTGGAAGTGGATTTTTGCCAATCAGGGAGGAGCTTTAAACGGATTATTATCTGCATTGGGTTTAATTGACGAAAACATTATCTGGCTCGCTACAGCGGGGTCTGCATTTATCTGCATAATTATTGTCAATGTGTGGCGCGGTGTTCCGTTCTTTGGAATCACTATTTTATCCAAGCTTCAAACCATTCCTCTTGAATTGTATGAAGCAGCATCAATAGATGGTGCCAGCAGGATACAGAAATTCTTTAATATTACAATGCCTTCTATCAGGGATATTACACTTTTGTCAGCCCTTGTATCTACTATATGGACAATTAACGATTTCGAATCCATATGGCTTTTAACGGGAGGAGGACCAAACGGAAAAACTGCAGTAATTACAGTATTCAGCTACACCACTGCTATTCAAAGCATGCAGATAGGAAAAGCTCTTGCAGTATCTGTTTTGGCAATGCCAATACTAATTCTGCTTATTACTCAGGTAACAAGGCTTTCAACCAGAAGTAATACACAATAAATATACAATCAATACACATTAAATACGCATTAAATACACAATGTTCATCAAAAGGAGGAAAAAATGAAGAAGAGTCCATGGTTTAACATATTTAGCTTTACAGTCCTGGGCATTGCAATATTAATTTCAATGTTCCCTATTTACTGGATGATAATAACATCTTTTAAACCAATGAGTGAAATTTACCTGAGGAAACCTACATTTTGGCCTCAAAAATTCACTTTAAGCAATTATATTGCCCTATTTACCGAAACTACCTATTTAAGAGGCATCAGCAACAGCATTATTGTTGCCATGACAGTTGCAACTTTTACTATTATTGTTTCCCTGCCAGCCTCCTACTCCATTGCCCGTTTAAAATTTAAAGGAAAACTGTTTGCTTCACGTATAATTTTATATACATATTTAATCCCCGCTGCGGTTTTATATATTCCTCTTTTTGTTCTTATGACCAATATTGGTCTTACAAACTCTCTTTATGCCTTAATGCTTATATATCCTACTTTCACTATACCCTATGCCACATGGATTTTGATTCCATACCTGGGTTCCATACCTTTTGAACTTGAAGAAGCAGCCCTGGTAGACGGATGCAAGAGGATAAGCAGTATGGTAAGAATTGTTTTGCCATTGGCATCACCAGGTATTGTCACTACGTTCATATTTTCTTTTACTCAATGTTGGGGTGAATTCTTGCATGCTCTGGTTAACATCAGTGATAAGAATCTTCGTACATTTCCCCTGGTTATAAATGCCCTTATCTGGGGTGACTTGTATCCATGGGGCCAGATTATGGCCGGTGGCATAGTAGCCTGCCTGCCTATTCTCATTATATATATGGTAGCATCAAATGCTTTGGTTGGTGGTCTTACTGCAGGAAGCATAAAACAGTGAACTGCAAAAAAAAGACATTAAAAAGGGGGATTCATTTTGACCAGAGGTAAAATTTTTATAAATGTAAGAGATAATCTTGACATACATATCATTACCGAAGGGCTTGAGAAAAACGGTTTTACCTATGAACGTGGTTTTATATCCAGCACAGATGAAGAATCAACAATTCGCTATTGCAAAGACTGCATAGGTGTCATTTCAGGTGTGGAGCCCTGGAATGAAAGAACTCTTTCAGCTGTAAAGGACAAAGTTAGAATGATTATCCGCTATGGAACAGGATACAACAACATAGATCTTGTGGCTGCAAGACGTCATGGTATTGCCGTATTTAATGCTGCAGGCATGAATGCCGCTTCAGTTGCTGAATTAGCCCTTCTTCATATTCTAAATGCCAACCGAAAGTTCTCCGTAGGAATTGAATTAGCAAAGATAGGTCAATACAACATACTGGATACCGAATGTTTTGAACTGGATGGAAAAACAGTAGGATTATATGGTGCAGGAGCCATTGCCCGAAATCTTGCACGCATGTTAATGGGTTTCCACGTTAAGAAATACGCTTATGATGTGGTAGAAAATGAAGCTATAAAACAGTATGGAGTAATGTTTGTAAATTCTCCTGAAGAACTTTTCAGTATCAGTGATATTGTCAGCATACATATTCCCCTGCTTCCCACTACAAAAGGAATAGTAAATAAAAGGCTTCTGTCTCTGATGAAACCAAATGCCATTTTGATAAATACCTCAAGAGGTCAAGTTATTAACGAAGAAGATCTGCTATATTTTTTAAAGAATAAAAAAATACGTGCCGCAGGATTAGATGTATTATGCAATGAACCTATCAGCAGAATAGATCCTTTGGTTTTACAAGAAAATGCTTACGTTACTCCCCATATAGCAGCAAGTTCATTTGAATCCAAAGTAAGAACAGAGCATTGCCTGTATAAGACTATAACTGACTTTTTTGATGGCAAATATGAAGTACAATTTCCTCCTAACTATCTGAATCCTCCTATTCAAGCTAATAAATAGGTACTATGTCAAAACGCAATAATCTTTATCGCATAAATCGGGTAAAAACTGGCATAAGCCATTAGCTAAACAAAAAATAATTATTAAAAAGACCAGCTAATAAAAGTCAAGAGTTTTTAAGAAAAAATCTTTAAAAATTTCCTAAAACTCCTGGCAGCAAAAAAGGCATAACAACAAGACCACCTATGCGTAGTAGACATAAAATAGCTGGC
>DULL01000068.1 GCA_012840395.1 Clostridiaceae bacterium
CTTCCCTTAAGACCTCAATCACTATTTTTGCTTTTTCTTCCGGTGTAAAATTTCTTCTCTTTTCCATAGTTCCATTCTAACTTATTTTGGCCGTTTTGTCTGTCTTAATTTCTGGTATCATTATAAGCAACCTGTTTACGATATTCTCCAGGTGTACATCCTAGGTACTTTTTAAAAACTGCATGTAATCTCTTAACATTGTTAAATCCGCATTGATGTGCAATTTCATATAATGATAAATATTCATTTTTTAACATTTCTTTTGCCTTCTCTAAACGCATTTCTGTAACATAAGTCCAAAATGTAGTTCCTGTTTTTTCCCGAAAAATCCGGCTCAAATAACTTTGATTAAGATAAAATTTTTCAGCAACTTTTTTTAAACTAATATCATTACAAGCATTCATTCTTATATAAAGCATGATCTGCCGTACAGTTATATTCATGTTTTTCCAAGAAGCTTCGTAAATCGAATTTAGAGTGTTAGATATAATCGTGTATAGATGTTCTGAAATTTGCTGCATAGATGGAAAATGCTTCATTAAATCACAGCCAAAATCAAAATCTTCAAGGATATCAGTATGTGCCTGAAATGTTTGTTTTAGTATTTCTCTAGCGTATAAAGTAAGTCTTTCCCAAAACATACGTGCCATCTCTGCTGATATATGCTCTCTATTTTTTCGTATAATATTCAAAAAATACGAGAACAATTTACGAACATCTGTACTATCCATAGAGAGCATTGCTTTAAAAAGCTCTTCCTTGCATTTGTCAAAATCAAATTCGTATAAAGGCGGTTTTGCCATATTTAAAGGCATGGTTCTATAATTATAAATTCCACCAGGTAAACCAAATAATATGTCTATATCTAATGCTGTACGAATATTAACATATACATCTCTCAATGTTTTAATATCAGTAATTATAGGAGATATAGCTAGTGAAAATGTACTGCTGATGCGAGAAAGCTCAAGTTTTTCTCTTGTAATTGTAAAATTATCGGAAGGTTCAATAACAAATATAGCTGTTTCCTCAAATAATTGTTCATAATAGATAGTAGTTTCATTTCTTAGATAAATACTCAATTGTTTAAAATCTTCTTCAAACTTGCTGTTTTCAATCACTCCAATTAAAAATGGTGTATCAGGTTTCGCAATTATTAGCTGGACTCTTTTTAATCTGAGATTTTTGATTTGTTTACTATCTAGTGTATTACTTGATAATAACTGACTAATAATTTTATGATTGAGTGCATTATCTACTTTAATGTCTGTATGTGTAGACACTTTTTGAAGTGTTATTTCTTCTTTTAGTTTGTTTAGAAGAATTGATAACTCTATTTCGTCTAACGGTTTAAGCAGGTATCCTGAAACTCCAATGCTAATAGCAGTTTTAGCATAATTAAAATCATCATATCCACTTAATATAATAACTTTTGTATCATTACACTCCTGCTTGATAAGCTTAGCTAAAGTCAATCCATCAATATCAGGCATACGTATATCTGTAATTACTATATCCGGCAGGTTTCTTCTAAACACCTCTAATGCTTCATAGCTATTATTGCATAATCCACATAAATTAAAACCTAATTTATTCCAATCTATAATCATCTGAGCACCGTATAATATATCTACTTCATCATCAACAATCATTACATTTATCATATATATAACCCTTTCTATAACTATATAGTAATTTTGAAAAATTTACTCTAAGTCGCCTGAACATCTTTTTCTTCATTTGATATATTATTCCTCAGCATATCTTATGGCTGGAAATCGTAAGGTTACAGTGGTACCTTTACCACATATGCTGTCTATATTAATAGGTTCATCAATATTAAAAAAGAGCTTCATTCTTTCATTAACATTTACAATACCTAAATGTTTACTCGGCTCTTCAATACTATATTCGCTATTTAAACTCTTTCGAATATCTTGAAGTGTCTCAGAATTCATACCTACTCCTTCATCCTGAATTTGAATATAAATTGTCTGGCCTTCCATACGCCCAATTAAACGTAGCACAGTAGTTGGATTGGTTGATGGCTCAACGCCATGAAACATTGCATTTTCAATAATTGGCTGTAATACCATATGTGGTATGGAATAATTTAACACCAACGGGTCTATATCTATTTCAAGAGTAAATTTTTCCTTGTATCGGACTTTTTGAATATCTATATATTTTAGTGTATAATCAAGTTCCTTCTCAATAGAAACAATCTGTCCTTCTTTGCCAAGATTATACCTAAAAAGATCTGCCAGTGATTTTGCAATTCGTGCAGCTTGTGGATCCTTGTTGTATAATGCCACCATTCGAATAGTTTCCAAAGTGTTATATAAAAAATGTGGATTTATTTGACGCTGTATAGCGTAAAGTTGAGCTTCCTTAGCTTTAAGCTGTGCTTTAGATACGTTATAGACCAAAGAATTAAGCGTATCGACCATGTTATTAAGATTATAGCCAATCTGACTAATTTCATCAGTTCCTTTTCCCTCGTACCGATAGTTTAATTCTCCGGCTTTTATACGTTCCATTGCAGAAACAACTCCATGAATACGTTTGTTAAAATTATCTACGACTAGATAGTTAATGATGAATACAAGTACTAATGCAATTATAATAATTATGGCAGTCGTTGTAATACTTCTGTAAAGCTCTTCAAAAACTATATTATTAGGTATTTGTAAGGAAATAGACCAACCTATTTTATTAAGGTGTGTGGCCAGCACTAATTTATCCGAATTCCGATATATATCAATTCGAGAAGGTACAGTAATTGATACATCAAATCCTGGCTTATCAGGAATTCTATAATCCGAATAATAGACATATCGCTCCTTGTCGTCAACAATTATGAATGAATCATCTTTTCTCTTATATTTTAGGATAATATTTGAAATAAAACGATCGTTAATAAGAATCAATAAATGGGAATAGACCCTGCTGTTTCTCTGGTATACAGGTGTATAAAGACAATAATATGATTTTCCATCTTTTTCTAATGTAATAATCCTCGTATTGCGGTTAATGCTTACAACAGGTAGTACTTGTTCAATAAAAGAGCTATCTATAGCGTAATCATATGGATTTTGAATAACATATTCATTATTATTTTTTATAAGACAACTACTTCTAAATAGATTATTTGAAGAAATAATATTAGAAAATAAGGATAAAGCAGCATTTGTTCTAATAGAATTAGCAGTCTCTTCATCAAGTTGAGAAAAATCTGTATTAACATAATTTACAATCTTATCCTCTTCCTTCAATCTCAATGCTAATTTATAACAAGTTTCAATTTTAGCGTTGAGTTCATTGCTAACTAATTGTATGGTTTTCTCCTGGGCTTCTATAGATTTCTTCATAATAACTACACCCATGGAATAAAAAATATAAACATATGAAAGTATTGCAACCATTATTAAAGTTAATACAATAATTAAAAGCTTATTTCTCAATCTCATGCGATTAAAACGGAAGAGCACATTTAATTTTTCAAGTTTTATTTTTAATGCCCTCCTTTTGAAGATCATAAATCTGAAATTTGGAATATATTTATTTTGATATTAAATAATTTGAATTTATTATTTATTTTATCAACAATCGTGAGCATGTTAAACTGTTTCATAACAATATATTTAAAAATGCTTAAGAATAACCTTTGTTGATGGCACATTCTTTTTATATTCAAAAGCCTTTTTTGCTTCGGTTAACGGGAACACTTTCGATACTATCGCCTTATATAGAATTTCATCATTGACAATCATTCTAGCAGCACTTCGATAATCATCTTCTGAATAGATATAAACAGACTCCAAAGCAACCTCTTTTAATAGAGCCGTCCGGCAGTCAAATTCAATGGAGATTCTTGATGCGCCGACTATACGTACAGTTCCAAGTTTTTTAACAAGGCGAATTCCACAATTCACTGTTGATGTTATACCTACACCATCAATTATATAATCAATCTTATTATTACCAAAAATAGAAAAAATCTGATCTTCATAATCTTCATCACTAAGATTTACAATGTTTTTTCCTCCTAATTTTCTTGCTTGTTCCATAGAATAAACACTTATATCAGCCAATGCCACTTTATTCCCTTGTTTCTCAAGGATTTGCATTGCAAAAAGCCCAACAGTTCCCAGACCAATTAGAACAACATTTTTATTGTTTATGCCAGAGCATGTATGAATTGCTGTGGCTGCAGGCTCAAAAAGAGGCGTATATATTGTATCAAAACTATTTGGAACTGGAACAAGACATTTTGCCGGTACAAATACCTTCTCAGTCATAGCAGGAATCCATCTTTGATTATCGCATAAATAAGATAGACCATGCTGACAATGATAGCATTTTCCACATGAAATTGTAGGATTCACAGCCACTTTTTGTCCTATATTAAAACCTTTCACATCATCAGCAATTTCAATAATTTCTCCTCCAAGTTCATGTCCACATATTTTGTTTGTGTCTTTGATTGGTTCCTCACCTAAATATCTGTGCATATCAGAACCACATATGCCGCTAGCATTTATGCGGACAATAACACCACCTGATTGAATTTTAGGTTCTTCAACATTTTCATATTGAATTTCAAATGGTCCTTTCATTATTACTGCAAACATAATTAACTACCACCTTGAAAAATTTAATTTAGACGAATTCTTGGATCAATAAGTAAATAAATAAAATCAGTAAAGAAATTAACTACCACTATGATTAGTGAAAACATTAGTAATGTCCCTTGAATCATGGGGTAATTTCGGTGTTCGATGGCATTGAACATAAGGAAACCCATACCTGGATACTGGAATACTTTTTCTATAATAATAGCACCCGCCATCAGAGAAGCAATTGTCATACTAATACTGGTAGATACGGGAATAAGAGAATTACGTAAGGCATGAATATAATTTACACGAAACGAGGGATTTCCTTTTACGCGGGCTAACATTATATAATCTTCTCCAAGTACATCCAACATACTACTGCGAATCAAGCGCAATGATCCTGGAGCTAGACAAATCGAAGTAGTCATTACAGGAAGTATCATGCGTTTAAGAAACATCCAGAAATCTACTGACGGCGCAGTAAAACCACCAGCTGGTAACACTTTCAGTTCAACTGCAAATAAGATTAAGAGTAACATTCCAAACCAAAATTCAGGTACAGAAAGAAGTACTATTGCTGCGCTGGTAATAGTAAGATCTGTATAGGAATTATGCTTTGAGGCTGCTGTAACACTAAGAGGTATAGAAATGCACAAGGAAATGATCGTTGCAGATATTGTAAGCAGTAAAGTTCTGGGTAAACGTTCTAATATCTGTGGTAAGATTTCTCTGTTATCAATAAGCGATTTGCCCCAATCACCGGTCAAAATCCCCTTAGCCCAGTTTAGATACTGCTCATGTAATGGAAGATGAAGTCCCATTCTTACGCGAATAGCTTCTACCATCTCCGGGGTAGCATTAGTACCTGCAATCATAGATGCCGGATCTCCTGGCAGCATATGTATAAGCAAAAAACATAGTATAGATAATATAATAACTACAAAAATAGCTCCAAGAATTTTTTTTATTATTAAAATCTTCATTATTAGTAGGCACCTCTCTAGACAGAATTTGTAGCAAATATATCATGCTTTTTCCTCATTACATGATAAATGTTTATTTTCAGATTCCGTTATTGAAGTTTCATATAGACTAAAATATCTATTTTCTGTAATAGGCTTTTATCAGGCTGATATTTATCAGCCTGATAAAAGGTAATAATTGGTTATATTAACCAGAATATTCATAGTTAACTACTTAACTGTCAATCTTGTATAATCATTATAAGAAGTCCTCTTTATAAGACCTTCAATATTATTGCGAATTGCTGAATAACGAACCTCACCCATCATGTATATTATGGCAGAATCTTCAACAAAAATATGATATGCATCATAATAGATTTGCTTTCTCTTAACTTCGTCAACTGTAGTAGCACCTTCTCTACACAGTCTATCAAATTCCGAATTGCTATAATGTCCATAGTTCTGAGTACTATCAGACATCCAGCGGTTCAGACGAATAGATGGATCAGTTTCATATCCGTGACCGCAGATGGCTAAATCAAAATTACCTTTTTGCCATGCTTCAAGGAAAGCAGGAACTTCGGGAATATTAAGTTTTACTGTAATACCTATCTCAGCAAGCTGAGCCTGCAATACTTCTGCCAAAGGGCCTTCAACAGCAGTCTTCGGAGATAACAATTCACATGTAAAACCATTGGGATATCCAGCCTCAGCAAGCAATCTTTTAGCTTCTTCTATATTACGTTTATATTCTATGTCATCTGGATAATAAGGACTATCAGGATGTTGAGGCAGCCATATAGGAATGCCATATCCATCTAGAACAAGTTCAACCAATTTTTCTCTGTCGATTGCAAGTGAAATTGCTTTCATTACTCCAGGTGTTTTAAAAATCGGATTAGTCATATCTGCCTGAAGATAATACGCACCTGTTGGAGCAGCCATAGTATAACTATCTGCCAAGGACTCTATAGTCGGAACATCAACATTTGATAACCAGTTTATAATATCAACCTCTCCGGCCATATAAGCAGTAAGGCAGGTATTATACTCTGCATAGAATTTGAATATTAAATACTTATAAGCAGGAACTCCATTTTCATAATAATCTTCAAAAGCTTCAAGTTTTAACTCCTGATTTTTGTCCCATGAAACATATTTAAAGGGTCCGCAGCCAATAGGCTCTGTTGCTAAATTATCAATAGCTTCTGGGGCAAAAATAGGTATCTTTGTAATAATAGAAAGGATAGCAGGATATGGAGTTTTTAGTTTTAACAAAACTGTATAGTCATCCTTAGCTTCAATGCTATCTACATAAGGTCCAAAATTGATATAATTACTAGCTCCGTAGTTTTCATCTTTCTGAATATTAAGACAGAAAACTATGTCATCAGCTACCAATCCTCGACCATTATGAAATTTAACATCTTTTCGAAGTTTAAACTCTATTTCTGTATCTGTAATATATGTCCAACTTTCCGCTATAGCAGGAACAATTTCGGTACCAGTCTCGTCAAGCCAAACCAGCCTTCCAAAAATAGGATCTGTACACCAACGCACAAGATCAAGACCTATTGTTGTTGCATCAAGAGATTCAGGCTCTTGATCCATACCGACAATGACAGTTTTTTCTGCAATATCACCACTTGAAGTTTTTGTTTGAGAAGATGGTGTTGTAGTTTTTGTATCATCTGATGAAGTACTCTTGGTTGAAGATCCGCATCCAGCAAGTATTGAGAATACGAATAATATTGTGATCAACAGTGCAATTCTACGCTTTTTTTTCATGATCTCTCCTCCTATTTTATTTATATTTTTTATGCGCATAAGCGCTTACAATCGCTCCGGATATAAAATAACAATATTCATGAAAACCTTATATTACCAGAGTTTTAGGGCGGAAGTCCTGAGTCTTTGAATAGTGGCAAGCTACTTTTCGTGAATTAATATAGTCTAGTTCAGGAACATTTTGGATACATTCTTGCTGAGCAAAAGGGCAACGTGGATGTAAAAGACATCCCTTTGGCGGATCTATAGGGCTTGGAATGTAGCCTTCGAGTTTGATTTTACGTATTCTGCGAGTAGATGCACGTATCGGTAAGGCTTCTAATAAGGCTTTTGTATATGGATGAGAAGGATTTTTAAAAACCTCACGAGTATTACCGCTTTCAATTATGTGTCCTAGATACATTACTGCTACATTATCAGTAATATAATTAATAACACCAAGATCATGAGAAATAAATATCATTGTAAGTTTTAATTCTCGCCTCAGCATTGTTAAGAGATCAAGAATTTGGCACTGGATGGAAACATCAAGTGCACTAGTGGGTTCATCAGCTATCAATACTGAAGGTTCTACTGCAAGTGCTCTAGCGATACTAATCCTTTGGCGTTGACCTCCAGAAAATTCATGAGGATATCTATAAACCTGATTGGAAGAAATGCCAACCATATCTAATATTGAAAGTACTCTACGTTCCCTATCTTTTGGGTCATAGAGATTAAAAATTTCAAGTGGACGTCGTACTATCTGCATAACAGTCATTTGAGGATTTAGAGAGGAATATGGATCTTGGAAAATATATTGTATTTCTTTACATAGTTTTTTTCTCTCATCACCCTTAAGGTTTGTGATATTATTTCCTTTATAGTATATACTACCTTCTGTAATGGGATTAAGACCAACAATTGCTTTACCAATAGTGGTTTTCCCACAACCAGATTCTCCTACAATACCAAGTGTTTCTCCTTCTTTAACTGAAAAAGATACACCGTCAACAGCCTTTACGACTTTAGCTGGCACGTTTTTTATTCTTTCAAAAATAGTTCTTTTTAATGGAAAATGGATTTTTAAATTTTCTACAGTAAGTATTTCATTATCCACTTCATACACCTCCACTTAATCTAGCTGAATCACTAAATAAATGACATCTGCAAAAATGCCCTGGACTTATTTCATACAATTCAGGCGCTTCAGTTGAACATCGTTCAGTGGCAAAGGCACAGCGGGGTGCAAAAGAACAGCCTTTTATTTCAATAGTAAGATCTGGTAATTCACCCGGAATAGCAGTAAGTTTTTGTCCTTCTTCTGCTATATTTGGTAAGGAATTCATTAAGCCAACGGTGTAAGGGTGAAGTGGGTTTTGTACAATCTCTTCACTTGTAGCTATTTCCTGGATACTGCCAGCATATACTACTATAATCCGATCACTGCGTTCGGTTACCATATTTAAGTTATGAGAGATAAGTATAATTGAAATATTTGACTTTTCTCTAAGTTCATCCAGTAAATCCATTATGTCAGCTTGAACCGTTACATCAAGTGCCGTAGTAGGTTCATCTGCGATCAATATTTTTGGGTTGCAGGCCAGTGCTATGGCTATGAGTACGCGCTGCCTCATTCCACCAGAAAATTGATGCGGATATTCATTTATCCGTTTTTCTGGATCAGGAATGCTAACCTTTTGAAGTGCCTCCAGCGTCATATTATAGATTTCTTTTTTTGAATACTTGCCGTGAAGTCTGAATGCTTCACCAATCTGCCATCCAATAGTAAAAGATGGGTTCAGGGCAGATAAAGGTTCTTGGAAAATCATAGAAATTTCACGTCCTCGAACATTTAGCATATCCTTTTCAGGGGTTTTAATCAAATCTCTACCGTTAAATATCACCGATCCATATTCAATTTTGCCCGGAGGCGTTATCAGTTTCAGAATGGATTTTACCATTACAGATTTGCCAGATCCTGATTCACCTACAATGCCTAATGTCTCACCTTCGTAAAGATCAAAACTTACATCTTTCACAGCTTGTACTTTACGACCTGAATTAAGAAAAAACGATGTTTTAAGATCACGCACCTTTAGGCATATATTTTTGATATTATTATTATTTTCCATCAATTCATCACCTTCCCTTTATATCTCGGGTCAAGCAAATCACGCAGACCATCACCAAATAAATTCACAGATAGTACCAATAGCACAATTGCAATACCAGGAAACACAGCCATCCAAGGCTGTTGCCAAAGATACCCTTGACTATCTGTAAGCATAAGACCCCAACTGGGATTTGGTGGCTGCGTGCCATATCCGATATAACTAATTGCAGCTTCACTTAAAACGGCTCCAGCCATAACACCGGCAGCACGTACAATTATTACACCTGCGCTATTAGGAAGGATATATCTGAATAAAATCGACAATTTACTTTCCCCAAGTTGCACAGCAGCATCTACATATTCGCGTTCTCGGATAGACAGTACCATGCTGCGCATAATACGCATAAAACCAGGTGCATGAACAATTCCCATAGCTATATAGACAACATGAATACCAGGACCTGATATAGCTGTAACAGCCACTGCCATTAGAACCCAGGGAATTGAAAGCAATACATCACATATCCGCATAAGAATCAAATCAACCCATCCACCCAAGTATCCGGCCAACAATCCGGCTGGAACACCTATTACAAGTGCAATTCCTACACAAATAACACCTACAGACAATGAGATTCTTGTTCCATAAACAACACGGCTAAATATATCACGTTGAAAATTATCAGTTCCAAATAAATGAGCTGAAGAAGGTTTCTCAAATCTAGCGCCTGTACCTATAGTTGCATAGTGATATGGAGCAATTTGATCAGCAAATATAGCAACTAAAAGAATGACAAAAAAAGTAATAGCTCCAAATAAAAGTTTTTTGTTGCTACGTATAAACCTATATGCCTTGATCCATTTTTCTTTTCGATGTTCTTTTTTTGCAGCTTTTGCAGCAAGTAAATGGGCTTCCTGGATATTGTTATTTAATA
>DULL01000069.1 GCA_012840395.1 Clostridiaceae bacterium
CTTCCCTTAAGACCTCAATCACTATTTTTGCTTTTTCTTCCGGTGTAAAATTTCTTCTCTTTTCCATAGTTCCATTCTAACTTATTTTGGCCGTTTTGTCTGTCTTAATTTCTGGTATCATTATAAAATATGATAAATAATTGCAAAAAAAAAAGACTTATCTTATAATTTATAAAAAGTAATTAAAAATATAATTATTTATATTATTTAATTTGAGTTTAATTATCATAGGGATGTGGCTATGAAAAAAACAACTGTTAAAGAAATTGCGAAAGCACTTAACGTTTCTGTTGCTACAGTATACAGGGCATTAAATAATACTGGGTATGTTAAGGCATCAACAAAAGAACAAATATTAAAAAAAGCCGAAGAACTTAACTATCGACCAAATCTTATTGCTCGTAAATTTGCTATGTCTAGCAAATTTCGAATATTAATTATTATGCCTATACATCCTTCTTTCTATTGGAATGATGTAAGATTAGGAGTTTCTATGGCTGAACAGGAGTTATCAGAATTTGGAGTAGAAATCTTAGTTGAGTCGATAGATAATCAAATATTTAATACTATACCCGTGGAAGAAGTTATAAAAATAGTGGAGAAATCTAAACCAAATGGACTATTAGTTACTCATGGGCGTATACAAGAATTTAGTAAACTATTAAGCTATGCAAAAGAAAAAAAAATAGCGACAGCTATATATAATGACGGGCAAGAATATCAAGACAGAATTTTTTATTATGGTCCTAATAAAGAAATAGCTGGTAGGGTAGCAGGAGAATTAACAGGAAAGTTTATACGAGGAAAGGGGATTGTATGTGTATTAGCAAGAACATATTATTTATCAGCTTATACCCAAAGAATAATGGGATTTGTTAGTTATTTAAATGAATATAGTCCAGAAATAGTACTTTCTAATATTTATACTTACAAAGAAGGAAATGATGAAGCTGTTTTAGATAACATTCTAAAAAATTATCCTGATGTTAACGCTCTCTATATCATGGATGCTGCAGGGGCAGGTATATTTGGTCAATATTTAAAAGAAAGAGGCATCAAAGATATTGTTGTAGTTGGTCATGAATCATCACCTTTATCAAGGCAAATGCTCATGGAAGGATATGTAACAGCTCTAATATGCGATAAAAAGGTATGTCAGGGATATTATCCAGTCAAACTATTATATGATTATTTGTCTACAGGTGTGCTCCCTGAAAAGCGAGATTTGTGTACAGATATAAATGTTGTTTTAAGAGAAAATTCACTATATTTAGAAGACTATAGATATGGTTGTGGATTTCAATAATAATGAATGATTTTCATCCTTTTACACAGAATTATTAAAATCACAATGCAGGCTATTAGCATGAATAGTGAAAATATATAAAGCAAACGTGGATTAAAATCATATATATATCCCGACACAAGACCCATAACTGCAGTTAATATCGAAATTATCGTATATGAAAGGGAATAGATTCCTGAACGTTCATTGCCATCAGTATATTCTGCAAGCACAGCATCAACAAAAGGCTTAAATATACTGTAACCAATGGCAGAGAATATAACACTTGTACATGCTGCAAAAAAATTGGAGGTAGGAATGGAGACAAAAAGAAACAGGGACAGTGCTTGAAATCCCAGGCCCCATATCATGTTTTTTAATGTATTATATTTAATAATAACAGGAATGATAAAAATATTTACTATAAGCATCATCACTGAATTTATGCCACCAAGTATGGATGCTGCAGATGCATCAATTTTTAAAACCTCAGTTATATATGGCACATAATACAGACTGGTATGTGCGGCTATAGTAACATAGATATTAAAGAGAACAAAGATACATATAACCAGTACCAATTCGGGTTTTTTCTTTAAAGCAGGAAATACGTTCTTATAAGGGCCGTTTTTTATGGCATTTAAGAGCTCAGTACCAAGTTTCTTATCCTTTTGTTTATTCAGTATTTCCTGTCCTGCTTTTGTTTCAACATAATAATGGTTTCTGACAATCATCATTATGAAAGTACTAATGGCTGCGAACATAAGCAGTATTCTTTCTGCAGGGATTATTCCTATTTGTTTTACAAGTAAGCCAGATAAAGGTGTAGTTACTCCTGCAACAATCGAAATTATATTAAGTAAATTAAAAGCAGTAACTCTTTGTTCGTTGTCAGCATCTTCAACTACCATTAAATTATAGGATACTAACGTAATTCTCATAAAAGCATGAAGGAAGTAGCCTATAGCAAACATCCAGAATGAGTTTGCAAAGAAGTATACCATCATTACTAAAGGCCAGCATATCAAATCAAATATTAATGTCGATTTTTTTCTTCCCAGGATATCTACGATTACACCGCTGAAAAGGGAAATAATTGAGCCTGCAATAAATTCTATTGCAATTAAAAATCCTATTTGCTTGTCAGTAACACCTAAGCTTTTCATATAAAGGCTCAAATAGAAATTATACAATGTGTAGGGTATTGCCCAGAAAGGATCTGAGAGAACTGAGACTTTAGTGTTGCCTTTTAGTATTTTTAATGATTTTACTATATTAGTGGATTTTATGTTTACTGACAACTGTAACCTCTCCTTTATAGATGCTGCAAGGTCAAATCTTATGATAATAAAGTTTGTGTCAAGTATTAGTGGGCAAATTTTTCATTTTCCTTGCAGTAAGAATTTGTCAATATTTTTATGCTTAGCTTGAGCCTACTTACCGCATTTATTCCACGGTTCCCTTGACAACGAGCCTCTA
>DULL01000070.1 GCA_012840395.1 Clostridiaceae bacterium
ACATTTAATTTTTGGTATAATAGTCACAGGCCTCGGCCTCCTTTTTGGAGTAATAGAGTTTTGTGGTGAAACTATTATACCCCAAGGAGTCCGGGGCTTTCAATTTTCATTTAACTTAACAGAACGAAATAGACAGCAGGGAGGTGATAGATGAACCGCAGGTCAGGCCAGATTACTCAAATACTGAAGTGATGTTTTGTGCAGGAGGTAAAAGCTCCTACTGGATTTCCTGGGATGGAAAAATGCTCCCTTGTGCTTTGATGAATTCACCATGCTCTTTTCCTTTCAGTTCATGCTTTAACAGTGCCTGGCAGGAAATCAAACACAAAATAGGAGAAATTGGCAGGCCTGATGAATGTAAAACATGTAAATACTTACCCTATTGCAATGTGTGTCCGGGAAGGCTTCAGGCAGAAACCGGATCATATGAAAAGGTAAGCATGCATATCTGCAAAATGACAAGAATGTCTATGAAAAAATTTTTTAACAAATATGAAAGGGGGGACTAAGATGACAAAGAAGATGTATGTAAAACCTGAGATTACAATGGTTGGACTCAGGATAGAAGAACGTCTTGCAAATTGCATAGGTCACACTTACCAGTTCTCTCCTAGTCCGGATGGTTGTAACAAATTAGTATTTCCAGAGGATTATCCTAGCACTTGCACCATAACATTACAACTTGTACCAAGCTAAAGCTGAGAATTGGTAAAGAGAATTTAAAGGATATAAGAAATGAGTGCTTCATATGTCAAAAATAGTTATTGGTAATATCCCAGTTAATTTGAGTGCAGAAAAAGCTCTGCAGAAATATTTGCTCTGGCTTGAGCCTTTTAAGCAGGCTCATACTTCTCCGGAAGTTGGCTTGCAATTTTTTTGCGCGGATGAGATAAGCATACATGGGAACAGGATATATTCTGAAGATGGACTGGAATGGCTGCAGGATGGTTCTGATTATGAAGTTGTAATTTATAGCAGAACTGACAATAAACCAATTGCTATAATGCGTGCAGACAGCAATTGGCGAAATATCTCAATTACAGGGACATATAAGGCCTTGCCGGGTGTATTTAGGACTATGAGTGAAATTGCATTTAGGACAACTATATTATTTTATCAGGGCATAGTACTTCATGCATCTGCAATTGATTACAATGGTAAAGGCCTTGTGTTCTCTGCTCCCTCAGGTACAGGAAAGAGTACTCATGCTAACTTGTGGGCATTACATAAAGGAGCGGAGATTCTAAATGAAGACCGTCCCGCAATCAGAATTACAGAGGGTCAGGTAAGAGTTTTCGGTTCCCCGTGGAGCGGTGCCTCAAATCATTTTTTAAATAAGAGTGCGCCTCTTATTGCCATATTTTTACTTGAGCAGAGCCTGGAAAATGAGGTTGTAGTGATTTCTCCACGGGAAGCTCTTCAAAGGTTGGCTGCAAGATGCTATTTGCCATATTTTGACAGAAGCTTGCTGGAAATGGCTCTGGATAATATCGGACTTACCATGGAGAAAGTGCCGGTGTATATGTTAAAGTGCAGACCGGATAAACAATCTGTGGAAAAGGTGATTTCATGGTTGAACTTGTAAATAAAACAAATTTTATCAAAATGTCTCTGCTTGTTCCTATTATTGAAATGCTTTTTAATGAAGGCTGTCAGATTAAGCTCGCAGTGTCAGGCAACAGCATGTATCCTTTTTTACGCCACGGCATTGATAGTGTAGTAATTGATAAAGATTTCCATAGGAAGATAAAAAAAGGAGATATTATACTTTTTAAAAGAGATAACGGTCAATATGTGCTTCACCGGGTGGTGAAAATTTCTGAAAAAGGAGAGCTGTATCTGGCAGGCGATGCCCAAAGATTAATCGAAGGACCAATAAATAGAGATCAGGTCACCGGGATAGTAACCATGATATACAGGGGAGATAAGGGAATTCCTTGCAACTCCTTATTATATAAATTATTATCAGCTATATGGCTTTGGGTTTTACCCTTTAGGCCATATATCATAGCATGGTACAGAAAGTGCAGGAAATTATGTTCTTAAAGCGGATAATAAAACAATTAAAAAAGTTAGAGAAACATTTTAAAGAAATAAAATGGCTGTATAGATATATAAGGCTGTTTTCAGGCAAGCTTTTCTTAATCATTATTTTGGGTGCTCTCCTTTCTTTATCAGGAGTATATTTTGCTTTGATTTCCAGAAAGCTGATGGATACAGCTACAGGAATCGAAGAAGGCAGTATACTGTTTAATGGCATACTTATGGGAATTATGCTGTTGCTTCAAACTCTGCTCCAGGCAGGGCTTTCTGTCCTTGAATCAAAAGTCTCCGAAGATATGAATAATTTTGTCAGAAGCGACATTTTATACTCTTTGATTAAAAGTAAGTGGCTGGAATTTTCCAAACTTCATTCGGAAGATATGGTAACCCGAATGACCAGCGATATATCTGTTATTACAAATGGCATCACAGGTATTGTCCCGAGCATTATATTCTTATTTATCAGGCTTGTTTCTGCATTTATTCTTCTATATTATTTTGATCCTGTACTTGCTTTACTGGGAATTTTGGTGGGACCGCTATTTCTGCTGTTAAGCAAACTGTTTACTCCCAAGCTCCGTAAATTGCATATAGAAACCCAGCAGGCAGAAAGCAATGTAAGAAAGACAATGAAGGAGATTTTGGGGAATATTCTTGTAGTTAAGGCTTTTAACAGGGAGAATAGTTCCAGGGAGCAGGTAAATAATCTTCAGAACATCCATTGCTCCTGGGTGGTGAAAAGGAGCTTGTTTGGTACAGGTGCATCTGTACTTATGTCAGTTGGGTTTGGAATGGGCTATTTATTAGCTCTTATATGGGGTGCCTGGAGGCTGTCAGAAGAAATGATTACTTTTGGCACACTTACAGCATTTTTACAGCTAATCGGGCAGATTCAGGGCCCTTTTTTGGGGCTTGCTCATTCTATACCAAAGGTGATCTCTACTTTAGCTTCTGCAGGAAGGCTTATGGAACTTGAAGAATTGCCGAAAGAATATGAAGAGGTGGATATAATTCAGGATTATACAATCCCGCAGAATAATTTGTGGGGTGTTAATATAAATAAGGTATCTTTCTGCTATGAAGAGAAGCAGGTTATTTTAGAAGATATTGATTTACGCATAGAACCGGGAGAAATTCTGGCCATTATGGGGCCCTCCGGTGAAGGAAAAACTACTCTTCTAAGGTTATTACTGGCACTGGTGGAGCCTGATTCAGGTAGTATTTCTCTTTATAGTAAAACAGGAGAAAAAATACCTGTTTCAAGATATACCAGAAAATTCTTTACGTATGTTCCGCAAGGCAATACTCTTTTTTCCGGTACGGTATTGGAAAATTTAAAAGTAGGCTGTGAGGATGCGACTTTAGAAGAAGTGCAACATGCCCTGAGGATGACATGCGCTTTTGAATTTGTAAATAAGCTGCCTAATAAGAAGAGACCGTTATTGGAGAAAATGGAGAAGGTTTATCTGAAGGGCAGCTGCAAAGGCTGGCTATTGCAAGGGCTCTCTTGCGGAAAGCCCCTATCCTTCTGCTTGATGAAGCTACCTCTGCCCTGGATGAAGAGACCGAGAAGCGGATTCTGACAGCCATTAAAAACGATTCTTTTAAACGGACTTGCATTTTTATCTCCCACAGGCCCTCCGTAAGGGATTATTGTGACAGATTTTATTATCTCGGACCGGAAAGGGCAAAAGCTGTGGGGGAGTAAGAGGCCCACTCTAGCTCTTTTTGGTCAACTTCATTTTTATAAGGGATAGAGTCTGCCGCGCCTTTTTTTCCAACTGCAAGAGATGCCGCGATACTGGCCCGTTTAAGGCATTCTTCTTTTGTAAGCCCTTCAAGAACTCCTGCCAGGAAATATCCTGTGAAGGTATCCCCTGCTGCAGTTGTATCTACTACAGGAACATCATATACACCATGTCTTAACATTACTTCAGAATCCAAGTATAAAACTCCATCAGGTCCTAATGTAAGGACTATGGTAGCATGGGGATATCGTGACAGTAATTCTTTGGCAATTTTCTCGGGTTCACTTTGGCGGGTGAGTTCTTTTCCCTCTATTTCATTTAGAATAAACCAGTTTATAGCAGAAAAATCACATTCCAACAAATCACCGGATATTGGTGAAGGATTGAGAGCTACACGTAATCCCATGTTTTTTGCTTTTTCTAATATATATTTAATATTTGATATTTCGTTCTGAAGTAATAGAATGTCACCATTTCCAAAATTAGACAAAATATCATTAATATCCTGGTGAGTTATTTCTTTATTTGCTCCTCCGTATAGAATAATGCAATTCTGACCAGTGGGATCAACCTGAATAATTGCATGACCGCTGGCTCCTTCCACAATCTTTATATTTGATGTATCTACATTATAGTATTCTAATTTTTCTTTTAAAAATAATCCTTCACGGCCTATCTTGCCTCCATGATAAACTTTTGCACCGGCTTTAGCCAGAGCAATACTTTGATTTAAACCTTTGCCACCGGCAAAAATTTGGTAGTTATTTGATGCCAATGTTTCACCAGGGCGCACAAAATGAGGTACTGAGTATACATAATCAATATTTAAAGACCCAAAATTTAAAATACGCATATTTTAATTCCTCCCTAAATCAAAATATCTAATTCTGCAGTATTCAATGGGTGTATTTCTGAAATACTATATAAGTGTATTTATTGGTTTGTTTTAAAAGCCATATTACGGTATTTATATGGAGTGACTCCTACTCTTTTTTTAAATACCATGCTAAAATAATGTGGATCACTGAAACCTACCTGCTCAGCCACCATATAAACCTTATTTTCGAGTATCTGTAACTTTTTCTTGGCTTGGTATAATCTATAATCTGTTATAAAAGTTGATAGATTTTTTCCGGTTTCTTTCTTGAATAATTCAGAGAGATAATTACTGTGTATGTATACTACAGATGCTATTTGTTCAATTTTAAATTGATACGAAGAATTCTGAATTATATATTGCAGTGCTTTTCTAACAATAGCACTGTATGAATTTTGACCCTTCAAAATTGATTCAATATAATTTGTTTTATCATAAGGCAATATAATATTATTATGGCGGTCATATTCTTTCAATTCTTTCAGCGCTTCCTGAAAGGCGGTATGAAGCTCTAAGAAAGAATAATGGATTGCACTTGTACCTGTCTTGATAGCATGATTGGTGGAAATATCTTTGACTTTTAAAATATTTTGTTCAATATTTATTTCATCATTTTTCCCCCAAATGAAAATAGCTACCTTTTTATTACTATGATCAATTAAATATAAGTCGATATCTTTTGATAAGGAATTTCTCAAATCGTTACTGAAGGAGGGATCATCGATTGTTCTCTCAGATTCATTATGAACAGAATCATCATCTTGAAATAATAAAACCCAAAAAGCTTTGTTATTGAGCTTCAGGGTATGAAAACATTCTTCATACTGTTCCGGGTTACTTGGATAAGCGCCTGATAAGACTGAAGCGAAGAAACCTGTTCGCAAATTTCGAAGATTTGTATCAATAAATCTTAAATCTCTTAACTGATTATATTTTTCTTGTGCTTCTTTTTCGGCATCATCCAGTATTTTATAGAGCTTACGTATATTAACAGGTTTTACTAAATAATCTTTGGCGCGAAGTTGCAGAGACTGCTGTGCGTAAGTGAAATTTTCGTAACCGGATACAATGATTACCTGAGGGTCAATCTTTTTTTCATTACTTAATATTCTAAGAAAATCAAGACCACTCATTCCCGGCAATCTTATATCAAGGAATAATATATCTGTTTCCAACAGCCCGGGATTTTCCAATGCTTCTTCAGCGCTGGCTGCAGTGAGGGGAGCAGGCCTGTCGGGATGATAATTGGTTACTATATGGGATAGACCACGGCGAATCTTTGGTTCATCATCGAGAATGAATGTTTTCATAACAACCTCCTATGATCGAACTAATACCCAATAAATAGTTATAGTACCCAATAAATAGTTATTACTTTTTATTATCAAAGAGAGGCAACAGAATGCGAATGCGTGCACCTTCCGGTACAGCATCCAGGAATTCTATTTTATAGCCACTACCATAAATCAGGTAAAAACGTTCAAGTACATTAGTTAGACCTATATTTTTCCGATTTTTTCCCCATAGGTTTCTGATTTCAGTTAATGCTTTTATCTCCTCTGAAAATCCAGGTCCGTTGTCGATAATCTCGATGATTGTATACTTGATGTCATTATATGCCTTTATAATTATCTGTCCGTTATTTTTTCTTTTTTCTATACCGTGTACAATGCTGTTCTCTACCAAAGGTTGAAGCAAAAAACGCGGAATCATCATATTATTAAGTGATGAATCAATATGGATTTTATATATTAATTTATCCTCGAAACGTACTTTACATATATCCAGGTAACATTCGATAGCATTCAATTCCTCTGATAATGCAACCATATCATTGGTGCCTGATATACTATATCTTAGCAGGCTGGCCAATTTACCCAGTGCGTCACTGATATCATATTGTTGCCGTTCAATAAGAGTCCAGTTAATTGAATCAAGGGTGTTTGAAATAAAGTGAGGAGAAAGTTGTCCCTGGAGGGCATTTAAACGTGCTACTGTAAGGAGGTTTTCTTTTCTGTAATTTTCTTTAAGTAATTCTTCATATGAATCAAGAGTTTGATTAAAAACCTGGCCAACAATAGCTAATTCATTTACAAAGTCTTCAGGTACTCTGGCAGTCAGGTTCCCCTCCTTTACACTTTTCATTGTTGATAGTAATGGGTCGAGCATATGAATAATCTTGTTTGTAATACTATATGATAAAAATATGCATATTAGGATAAGACATATAGCGCCAACCCATAATGTTTTCATGTTCCCGCGCAGGCTCCTGGTAAGGGAAATCTGAGGAATAAGGCTGACTACATACCAGTCGGTTGAAGCATTCTTTTTATATGTTAAAAGTATATTTTCATTTTCTATTTTTTTAATATCAAATCCTGAGTCACCGTTTATATTGGAAAATAAATCTGAATAGTATCTGTTATAAAGATTATTATTAGAAAGTATTACTTCTCTGTTTTTGTCCATTACAACCAGACTACTGTTTTCAAGAGATTCATATGGCCCTGTAATAGCTGATTCCAGAGCTTTTACCCGCAGAAAGATGCTTAAAAACCCGCAGGCATCTGTCTTAGCTGTGTTCATCAGCATAGCTGAGCATCGAATGTATTTTGCATTGCCGGTAGTATTCTCTGAGGATGAAGAAATTAAGGAATCCCTGCTTCCGAACCAGAGAGATGAACCTCGCTTGCTTCTTACTTCGCTTTCACAAACACTTCCCTGTATTCTGAGTAAATGGCTTGGTACGGGCATGGAAGCGGTTTTTGAGAATACTATTGCATTTGGAGTCTCCAGTAATATCATTTGTACTATATTACTGTTGGCAAATAATACATCTTCGATTTTTTGAGTTACCTGATTACGGCTGGCCAAATCAATTAACATATCTTTATATGTAAGGTTGAAAATAATTTCACGGTTTATTGCTATACTTAGTGCCATATTCTCAACAGTATCAGTTATCTGCTTGATATTAACATTTACCTGGTCTAATATGTCTTCGGCATTTTCTCTTGCATTATTAATAATATTGTTAGTGCCCCATAAGTATACTGTCGAAGCAACCAAAAAAGAGGGAACAATGCTAATGCAGCAAAAGTATATGAATAATGCTTGCTTTATTGAGAACCTTTTTTGAAATATAGATAAAAATTTAAAATTCCGAAGCAGGAACATAATATTTTATCTTCCTTCTGGCATCTTTAAAATGACTTTCAGCAAACTCGCTTCGCCCGGGGATTCAGTGGGGGTCTTGCAATCCCACACTGAACGAGGTTGTTATTATAATTTACATCAGTTCAGCTCCCGCTTATAGAAGCGAGAAACTTCTTGATGCCTGGTTAAATCTGAAAAACCGTGTGATCGTGTGATATTGACAAATCAATTGTAGCATATCGTGACACCTTTCTCAAATAACTCAGAAAGTTTCTTAAATTATTAAACTTTTTTTGAAAATTACTTACTACAAATCATTAATGCTTATAACGTACAATATAATTAAAATCATGCCTGTTAATAGAGGCAAAATACCAGCAAAAAGGAGGAATTTCAAATGTCATTTAAAAGAATTCTTGAGTCGTTATGATTGTTATAATGTGCATAGCTATGTTTGGCGGTTGTAGCAATCAGGCAAAAAAAGATACCACATCTTCTAGCGACAGTACAGAATCATCCAGCACTTCCGGCGATAAAAACACACCTAAAAGCGGTACTATAAACTGGCTCTGTCAGGACTATGGTGACGTTATGCAGAGGTTGTCTGAAGAATATAAGAAAACTGTCAACTCCAATGTAAATTTTAACATTGAAATCTATCCTAGAACAAAACTGATGGAAGTAATTGAAATCAAATTAGGAGCTGGGGAAAGTGATTTTGATTTGCTTTTTGTAGATCAGCCTCTTATTGCAGGTTATACTTGGAAGGATTATTTGTTACCACTTACTGATTTTTTTACAGAAGGACAAATGAATAATTTTGCTGATGCAGACCGTGCAGCTGGAATGGTGGACGGTGAATTTATGGCAGCACCTTTAATGTCCTCATCATGCGTGCTTTTAATAAACAAGACTCTTTTAGAACAGGCAGGAATGGTAATAGATCAGAAATATTATGATTTGAAAGAACGTATTACATGGGAGAAATTAAAGGATCTTGCTATAGAATTTCAGTCTAAGATGGATCGGGATCATACTAAAGGTTTATGGGGATATGCATTTGACCAGGCTGAAAATGTTTATCAGATCCTTGCTCTTGGTAACTCCCTTGGGGAAATTGGTATCGGACCTGACGGCGTAACTGTCGATGGATATTTAAATACTGATGGCTGGGTAAAAGCACTTACTTTCTATCAAAATTTATATACGGAATGGGGAGTTTCTCCAAATGGAGTTACAAATGATGAAGTCCGTGAACTTTTTGCATCAGGTAAAATTGCATTCTATAACACTAACAGTATAAGGGCAAAGAATTTTGGTTTTGACTGTTCTGTCATTTTACATCCCTATTTTGAGGGAGGAATAGCTGCTGTTCCAACAGGAAGTTGGCATCTTGGAATAAATAAGAATTCGAAGAATGTTGATTTGACAAAAGATTTTCTTGTATGGGCAACTGCTGATAAAGGAGCAGAATTCTGGATGCTCGCAAACAATCAGGTACCCGCACAGAAGAGTCTGCTTGAGGGAATAATCAATGGCAATTATCCTGCCTTTAACGAATGGCCTCTATATGCTACCAAAGTTGGTGTTATGCAGAACCTAAGCGGTGCTGCATTCCCGCGTCCTACTTCAGTTGGATTCCTTGAGTTCGATACGGCTATGACAGCCATGTTCCAGGATCTTAGAAGTGGTGCAGACGTAAAAACTGCTTTGGAAAATACTACAGCACAGTTAGAAAGCAGTTTCAAGCGTTATCGCTGATTCTAAGAAGAAAACTATTGATTTTGAGCTAGACACTTCTAAATAATTTTGAAATATTTTAAGTTCCTGGGGGAAGAAGAAATATCTTCTCCCAGGTAACAATATAAAATGTTATAACTAAACCTCTGTATATTTGGGAGGATAAACGTTATGTTAGCAATACCTGGTGCGAAATTTCTAGGTAAGAATCGCTCAATTTATACTAATTTTAATTGGAAACTAATAATACCTTATTTTTTCGTACTGCCTGCAATACTAATACTTGCCATTTTTAAGTTGTTTCCGGTTTTTATTAGTCTGTATGGAAGCCTTTTTAAAACCGGAGCCAAAAGTGTATCCATATTTGTAGGATTTCAGAACTATGTAGAATTATTTACTGATTCAATATTTTATATTTCCCTGAAAAATACAGTTGTTTTTAACCTTGTTACTACGCCGGTTCAGATTTTTTTCGCATTTCTGTTAGCACTGGTTTTTAATCAAAGATTGAAAGGAATTAAAATCTACAGGTCTATCTTTTATATGCCTGTTGCCACTTCCTTGGTAATGGCAACTATTGTATGGAGTATGATGATGAATCCATATCAAGGCATACTGAACAGCTTCCTTGGTATGTTTGGAATACCCAACCAGAAATTTCTTACAGATCCAAAGCAGGCGCTGTGGTGTGTGATGCTTATTGCCACATGGAAAGGTACTCCATATTGGATGATGTTCCTGCTGGCAGGTTTACAGGGTATATCCGACAGTGTTTTTGAAGCTGCCCTGATCGATGGCGCAAGTGGTTTAAAGCGGACTGTATATGTAACTATACCTTTATTAAAGAATACTTTTGGATTTGTATTCATATCCAATACCATAGCAAACTTACTTCTGTTTGTTCCAATGTATGTACAAACTAAAGGCGGACCAATGAATTCTACAAATGTATTAATGTATGAGGCCTATAAGTCGGCTTATAACTACAATAATATGGGCAGGTCATATGCAATTGTTGGTATATTATTGCTGCTAAGCATGGCTTTTGTTGCTATACAAAATAGATTTTTTGACATCACAGATTAAAAGGAGTGAAAAAATTGTTTACCTTATCCAGAAAACATAAAACAGCTATTGGTAATATACTCCGACATATATGCCTTATATTATTTGCTTTTATTTTCCTGATGCCTATTCTATGGTTTGTAACATCATCCTTCAAGACAAATGAAGAGGTCTTTGCAAACATAAATCCATTTTCACTGGCAAAGATGCTTTTCGGGAATTATACATTGACTTCATATATATCAATATTTGTGAAGTATTAATTTTACCGTCCGGTTTTTAATACAATTCTGGTTTCCGCCCTTACTATATTGTTTGGAATATTGTTCGCATCTATGGCCGGGTATGCATTTGCCAAAATGAAATTCTATGGTAGAAAATTAATGTTCCTTCTTGTAATATTTGCAATTATGGTGCCATTTGACGCAATTGCCATTCCACTTTACGCGATTATAAACAAATTGAAATGGATTAATACATATCAGGCTTTAATTGTTCCTACTCTAGCAAATGGTATGGTAATATTCATGTTTAAGCAGTTTTTCAAAGATGTTAGTGATTCTCTTATTGAGTCTGCAAGAATTGATGGCGCCAGTGAATTTGTAACCTTTTTTCGCATAGTATTTCCGATTTCAAAACCAACCATAATAAGCGGTGCTTTAATTCTATTTATGGCTCAGTGGAACGCTTTCATGTGGCCTTTGTTATGTGCCCGTTCACCACATCTTAGGATGATGCAGGTAGCACTTTCAGAATTTCAGACGGAATTTGGGACACAATGGTCAGAATTATTTGCAGGGATGACTATAGCCTTGATAATCCCCTGTATGATCCTTTTACCATTTCAAAAGTACTATATACGCGGTATAGCAACCTCTGGCATGAAAGAATAAATCTCCAAATACCTGATCAGGGAGGAAAATATAATGAAAAGAATACCTTTGATAATTGATACAGATCCCGGTCATGATGATGTTGTAGCTATCATACTGGCTTTATCCTCACCTAAGCTGGATGTGAAAGCCATAACAACAGTACAGGGAAATCAGACATTAGATAAGACAACACGTAATGCTCTTAGACTGAGAGATTTTATTAAAAGGGATTTTGTAATAGCGGCTGGTGCTGCACATCCAATGATAACTCCAATAGTTACAGCAAAAGGACATGGCATTACGGGACTTGATGGATCTACCATGCCTGAGCCTGTTTCAAAACCTTCAGATTTATCTGCAGTAGAAACCATAGCAAAAATTGTTGAAGAATCCGAGGAGCCTGTTACCATATGCATTTTAGGCCCCTGTATAAATATTGCAACATTTATTCTGGCATACCCTCACCTTCTGCACAAAGTTAAAAGGCTTAGCATAATGGGAGGAGGATTTTTCAGAGGAAACAGAAGCCCTGCCGCAGAAATGAATTTCTATGCTGATCCATTAAGTGCAGCCATTGTTTTCAAAAGCGGAATTCCTATAACACTGTTTGCCCTGGACATTACTCTTAAAACAGGTATGATGCCTGAAGATGTAGAGAGACTGGGTTCTCAGAAAGATCCGCTTTCCCAGGAGATTTACCGTTTAATGCTTTTTTATCAGAACACACACCGGAAGCTTGGCCGGGAAATGGTACCTGTTCACGATGCATTAACTGTTGCCTGGTTAATTAATCCTGATTTGTTTGAACTTCGTCCTGCATATGTGGAGATTGATTATCATGGACGATACACAAAAGGCTCAAGTATTGTAGATTTCCATGACCAGACGGGTAAGAAGCCCAATGTATTGTTTGCAATTGGCGCTAAGCGTGAGGAAATTATATCTATGATTTTAGATGGAATAAGAAAGATAGGTGAAACAATATGAAAAGGCCTGTAATAATAGATACTCCAGCAAATATTGGCGTATTTTTTGCTTTAGCTTATTCTTCAAAACAGTTTGATATCCGTTTTTTATCAGCATGCTCTTATGGTAATGCAATACAGTTGTGTTCAGCCAGAGATATGCTTGAAATGAATATTCCGGTCTATACCGGAGCGGTTAAGCCAATAATACGTGATGTAACCAGCCCCTGGAGAGGTCCGAAGGGTGACCGTGATTTTTCTGGATTGTTTTTTCAATCAGAATCAATGTATCCTCCTGAAAGCGGGTATGTCTGGGACGCAATAATGAATGAGGCTAAAAAACAAGAAGGAGCTCTCGAAATAATTACTTTAGGGAGCCTGACAAACATTGCTATTGCATTGTTAAAATATCCTGCTTTAGAGAAGCTTATTTCGAAGATAACAATAATGGGAGGCGCACGCTTTTGCGGCAATTGCCCTGATGCTCCTCAGTCTGAGTTCAATTTCTACTACGATCCGGAAGCTGCCCATATAGTTATAGATAGTGGTATTCCAATTCTTATTGCAGATATAAATACCTGTATAGGTGTTGAATGGAACTGGGAGGATATAAATCAACTCTTTGCAGCTGTTCCCAGGATCGAATATATGAAATCATATATTTTCCGTAAATATGGATATTGCTGTTCACTTAACGAGCTGGTGGCTGTAGCACTTGCAGACAGTTATTCTGAAGCTAAAACAATGAATTTGGTTGCCAATGTGGAAACAGATTCACAAATTGCCAGGGGAAAACTTGTACTTGAACATGATACTGTGGCAATGGGATTAGAACCTAATGCTACTTTATTTAGCTCACTGGATGAGGAAAGTTTAAAGAAAAGAATAATAAGTGTGCTTAATAATTAATTTTTCCGGGGATGATGTGAAAATGAAACTAAATAAAGAAGCACAGGAATTAAATGAAATCTTTCAGGAAAGTCCTGAAGTATATGAGATGCTTTCTGACTTTGGCAAACGTATTTATTTTTTAGAAAGTGGCGTACTTGCCCAGTCCTGGGAAGCAAGAGAAAAGGCATTCCGGTTTAATGCTACACTTGGAGAAGCCCAGTCAAACAGGGAAACAATCTATTCAAGAACTTTTCACGATGCTTTTTTGGGATTTGCTCCAAATGAAGTATATCCTTACGCACCGCCTGCCGGTCTGAAAGAGCTTCGTCAGCTATGGCTGGAAAAAATGCTTCGAGAAAATCCTTTGTTCGAATATATTAATATTTCACTACCAGTTGTTACAACCGGTGTTACCCATGGGCTTTCTCTGGCGGCAGACCTTTTTCTTAATCCGGGGGATAGGGTGGTGGTTCACGATAAACACTGGGAGAACTATGAATTAATTTTTGAAGTGCGAAATTCAGCAATCATTGAGACTTACCCAATGTTTGTAAATAATAGTTTTAATGTTTCCGGATTGGAGAACTGCATAAATGCATGCCAGTCAGACAAGGTCTTCGTTATATTAAACTTCCCCAATAATCCTACGGGATATACCCCTGCCATGAAAGAGGCAGAGGAAATAGCAGCCGCATTGGTACGCTGTGCCGAAGCGGGAAAGAAAATTGTTGCACTATGCGATGATACCTATTATGGATTATGGTATAATGATGAGGTTATTCATGAATCTATCTTTGGCCTTATAGCCGGGTCTCATCCTTCAATTTTAGCCATCAGGCTGGACGGGGCTACAAAGGAGCATTTTGCCGGTGGATTCAGGGTGGGATTTATAACTTTCGGAGGAAAATCTGGAGAAGTGCTTACAGCATTGGAAAAGAAGGCTATAGGGACCATCCGGGCAAGCATATCCAGTAGTTCCCGTACATCACAGGCAATTTTGTTTAAGATACTCAGTGACAGTAAATATACCCAGGAGTTAATGGAAGGCAGGCAGTTGCTTTGTGAGAGAGGGAAGGAGGTTATGGAGCTTATTAAGAAAGGAAGCAGTAAAAACCTCTGGAATGCTTATCCGTTTAATTCGGGATATTTTGTATGTATTAAGGTATCGAAAAATGCAAGAAGAGTCCGTGACTATTTGCTTTCGCAATATGGAATAGGAGTAATAGCAATTTCTGATGAGGATATCAGGATTTCAGTCCCCTGTATTGAAATAAATGAAATCAGAGAGTTATTCAGCATATTGGATGAAGCCATAGAAAGTGCTTAGTATAATGTAGAAAATACATAGTACAATGTGGAAAATGCATAGAACTACGTGTAGGATTCATAGAACAAACACTTGCAGCATGAAGTAAAAACTCGCAACATAAAATTAATACTTGCAACATAAAACCAATACTTGCAACATTAAACCAATACTCGCATATGTTTATACTTGCATATGATTAGCAGAGGGGGTAGTAAATTTGTGGCAATTTGTAGCTGTTATAGTTACATTTCTGATGCTTCCGGTGCTTACTAAAAAATTTAAACTGAACCTGACTTTATCTTTGATAATATGTAGCCTTGGGATTCACCTGCTAGTTTTTCGTTCATTGAAAGTTCTATATACCGTTATACTCAATACACTTTCTTTTACAACAATCAACGTGGTATTAACTATTTTTTTAATCAGCATCCTTAGCAATTTAATGAAGCATTATGGTTTATTGGATGATATAGTTACTTCGCTTAAGAGCCTTTTTAAAAGCCGAAGACTGCTAATTGGAGCAATTCCTTTGGTTATAGGCATGCTCTCAGTTCCAGGGGGTGCATATCTGTCTGCACCATTTGTGGATGATTTAGGTAAAGATATGAATATTGCACCGGAAAAGCGGGCAGTAATTAATCTGACTTTCCGTCATATAGCAATGCTGATAAATCCTTTTTCTACACCCCTGCTTTATATTGCTGCAAGTGTACCGGATTTAAGCATCTATAAACTTATTTTGCTTAATATTCCTCTTGCGCTGGTAATTATGGCAGGATCAGTAAAATTATATATGCCTGGTCCAAGATCTTTCACAGATGATAAACCCAATGAATATTCAAAAAGAGAAAACATAAGAAGGTTATTATTAGGGATTTCTCCGATAGTTATTGCCATATTGTTTAACGGAATACTTAGAATCCCTATGTCAGCAGCAATAGCAATTAGTATATTATGGGTCTGGATTATCTGCCCTAAAAAAGACTTTATTGATGCTATCAGGAAAGGTTTAAATTTTGATTTGCCTGTAATGATACTGGTGGTTTTCTTTATTCAGAATACCATTTTACAGATGACCGATATAATGGATACTTTCAAGATTATGTTTGAAAGCCCTTCTACAATAGTAATTTTGTTAGCATTATTGTTGGGTTGTTTCTTTATTGGAACTGTTACAGGGTTAAACCTGGCGGTACTTGGTGTATTCATTCCTATTATACTTTCACTGCCACTGACGACCTCAGAGCTTTGGTTGTTTGTTTTCTTCCTGAATATTTGGTCATTTTTAGGTTATTATTACTCTCCGCTTCATTTGTGCCAGATACTTACAATAAAATACATAGATGTGCCAACCTTAAGTGTATATAAACAACATATAAAGCTATTTCCATGGCTTGCGGCAGTTTCCTTCATACTTTATTATCTTTACAGCTTATTGTTATAACAGTTTGATCATATAGGTTGAATATATTTATCATTTGTTTACTATTTATCTACTTTGCTTATTTTCTTTTTGTTTTGGGAGGGTTCTATATGTCAGTTAAGAAAAAAGTTATTCTGGATGTAGATACCGGTAGTGATGATGCAGTTGCCATAATGTCTGCAGTACTTTGTGAAGAACTTGAAGTCTTAGGTATTATTGCCACTTTTGGTAATCAGCCCTTGAAATATACTTTACCCAATACCCTCAGAGTTGTAGAATTTCTAAAATGTAATGTTCCGGTTTACAGGGGTTTTGGAGTCCCCATTGCAAAGGATCTCACGCCCAGCAGGAATAAGAATGTAAATACAGATTATACTGTTCTGGAAAGGGTTGTTAATGGAAAAGTATTAGCAATACATGAAAAAGAACTGCCTCTGCCCGGACCAACGATAGCGGAGCAACCGGAGCATGCTGTTACCTGGTTACTTAGGACTCTAAAAGAAACAAAGGAAAAAATTACACTTATTCCTGTTGGGCCTATGACAAATGTTGCCACTGTCCTGCGTATGGATCCTTCGGCTGCAGAAAACATTGAGGAGATTGTTGCTATGGGGGGAGGAGTATATGTCCATAATATAACACCCTGTGCTGAAATTAACTTCTACAATGACCCTGAAGCTGCAAAGATAGTTTTAAATTCGGGTGTTCCCGTAACTTTGGTTACTTTGGATGCAACTCATAGCTCCTGGTTTGGCTATGAGGAGGCAGACCAAATTGCGGCCGTAGGGACTCCTGCGGCAGAATTTGCAGCAAATCTCTTACGTCACCGTATTTCATCTGCAAATAGGCTTGGAATCCGCAAAGAACAGAAAAGCGCCTTACATGATGTATTGGCTGTATGCAGTGTAATTGATAAATCAATTCTAACTGATCTGAGACATGAAAAATGTGATGTTGACATTGGGGGAAATTATGCGGATGGCGCTTTGATAGTTGACCGCCGTCCTGTGGCCAGGCTTGATTTACCTACATATATTGCTTATAAGGCTGATAAAGATAAACTGTTATCTATGCTTTGCAGGCACCTTTCCAATATGAAAGCCCAGGAGGATATATGAAAGCCTAGAAGGTTAATATGAAACCCAGAAGGATATATGAAATTCCAGAAGGTAATATGAAACTCAGGAGGAAAACTAAGGGGAAATGTAAAATGAAGAAGCGTAAAGTAATTCTGGATGTTGATACAGGCAGTGACGACGCAGTTGCAATAATGTCGGCATTATTATGCGAGGAACTGGAGGTTTTGGGGATTACCACAGTTCATGGAAATCTTCCATTACAGTATACTCTTGAAAATACTCTTCGAGTTGTAGAATTCTTAAAGTCAAATGTACCTGTTTTTGCCGGATGCCCTTATCCCTTAGTCCAAGATCTTATTCCGGGACGCTTGTATAATACGGATGAGATAAAAAAAGAATGTATAATTGATGGAAAGGTTGTGGCGGTTCATGAAAAGGAACTGCCGCTGCCTAAGGCAACTATAAAACCGCAAAAAGAGCATGCCTGTTCCTGGATTCTACGTACTCTAAAGGAAAGTAAAGAAAATATTACTCTGATTCCGGTGGGAGCTATGACTAATATTGCGACGGTGCTGCGCATGGACCCGTCAGTGTCGGAGCGTATTGAGGAGATTATCTGTATGGGTGGGGGTGTAAATGTACATAACAGGTCTTTCCGCTCGGAAACCAATTTTTTCAACGATCCTGAGGCAGCAAAGATTATGCTAGATTCGGGAATTAAGACGGTTATAGTGACCCTTGATGCAACTCATAGCTCATGGTTCGGTTATGAAGAGGTTGAAAAATTACGTGAAATTAATAATCCAGCTGCTAATTTTGCGGCAGACATGCTTTATCACCGTATTTATGCGGCAAATCTTACAGGGGCGCGCAAAGAACCAAAAAGTGCATTGCATGATGTGCTGGCTGTGTGTGCTGCAATTGATATAAGTATATTAACGGATTTGCGACATGAAACCTGTGATATCGATATAGCGGGGGGAGTATCAACAGGAGCTTTAATGGTATCATCACGGTATAAGTACAGCAAACCCGAAAAACCTACCTGGGTAGCTTATGGCGCCGATGGAGAAAAGCTGTTTTCTATGTTGTGCTCGCATTTGAAGAGATTTAAAGGATAGGGAGGTTTAAGGACTTTAAAGGACTTTTAAGGACATAAGGTATTTAGAGGATATAAGGTATTTAGGGCTTGGCTTTGCTTAACTTGGTTTTCTTTTATAGTGCCAGGTCCTTTTTATTTTTGTCTTTATATAAAATTAAGATTTTTTTTGAATTCATGAACTGTTACTTTTAGATTTATAAGCCGATATATTTTATAGAAAAAAGCTAAGGTTGATTATCCCTAATATAGTCATATCTTTGAAAGGAACCGTTAGTGAGATGGAGAATAAAACTCTGTTGAATGAACTTAGTGATTTAACAGTTAAAATAAGCAATGATGTCGGTAAAGAATTCTTGCTTTCTGGCGAACAATTATTTTCTAATGTAAGAGATAGATTCTTAGAATTCAGCAGAGAAACAATGTACACCATCAGACAGTTTGAAGAAAGCGTGCGGGAATCTGTTAATGCCTTGCAGATAGTGTCAGCTGAGGTGGAGAAATTCAAGAATAATGTTAATGAAATAATCAGAAATATTGGAAACAGAAATTTAGAAAGTAGGGATGTAGAAAGCAGGGAAATAGAAAACAGTTATTTTAAAAGCGGAGATGTAGAATACGGAAAAGTAAATAACAGGGATATAGGCAAGGATCTATTTGGAAACAAAGATTTAGTAGGGAACAAGAATTTAGCAGGAAACAGGGATTTAGTAGGAAACAGGGATTTGGAAAACAAAAATGCTGAAAACAGGAATGCAGGAGACACGAAAGCAGAAGACTGGAATTCAGGAAACAGGAATTTAGAAATCAGAAATACAGGAAACAGGAATATAGAAGCTGCAAGTATAAAAAACATTAACATTGAAAAAAGAAACATTGATAATAGAATTGATAATAGAACTATTGAAAATAGTGATGCCATATTAATTTATAATTCTGGAACCATTTCTGAGGATACCGGCCTTGATATTGTTGATTTGATGAGCGGATTAATGAAAAAAGCTGAATTTCTTGATAAAAAAGCCACGGATTTGGAAAGCAATTCAAAAGAGCTATGGAACAAAGCAAATAAGTTCATGGAAGTGTTTATAAGGCAGAAAAACCAGTTTTATACCGTAGTTAATAATATGAATAAAAAACTTCCGGATGTGGCAAAGGAAGTTAATAAGATGAATGAACAGCTAAATAGAATATATAAAAATTCATTTTCTATTTTGGAAAGCCTTGAGAATAACGACAGAATAATAAAAAATATTAAAACACTGCTAAATGATTCAGTTGAGAAAATGACTCTTTTCCTTCCTCAGAATATAAAATATCGGAAAAACCTATCTTATAAAACTGAAGCAGAAAGTGAAGAATATTTCAATATAGCTGATAGTAAAATTACCGATATAAAAGATTTAAGCATGCTTAATTTGAAAGACTTAAGTACGATAAAAATGAAAAATTACACAGAAGAGTTTTCAAATCAAGAAAAGAAAGTACGTAAGAAGCTTATATTATTGTATATAATTTATATTCTGGCATTTGCTATTCTTTGTGTTCTTTTGTTGAACAAGTCATGAATTGATGATTGCCTAAAATAAATATGCTTATAACAAAGTATAAACTAATAATATGTGCTTATTACATATCTATATGCATTAAAAATGTTGGTTATTTTTCAAATGAGCAGAATGAAGTGTATATAGTATTAATAAGAAATGATTCAGATTTGAAAAAAGTACTTGAATGGCTTTCGGTAGAAACGGAAAAATCTGATTTACATGGAAGATTTTGAGTATCCATCTGCCTGTGCATTTACAAATCCAAATGGTGTTATAAAAATATTCTATCAATAAATTCATATAAATAACAAAAAACTACATGAATTCTTAATGATTACTATATGCAATTATTATAATCATTATTAAAATAGGTAAAATTATGCATTTTAGTTGATAAAGTACATTGAGTTTATTTCTAAACATGTCAAAATGTTTATAGAGATGAATTAATGCACAATGGAAATTATTCTATTTCGTTAGTAAAGATCGGGAGAAACATATGAAAAATATTAAAGAAGTTAATCTACGAATTGCAATTTTACAGGGCACATATAATTCTATGACCTGTGTAAGTATTGTATATTTTGTACAAGCTTTTCAAAGGTTTGGGATCGATAAGTTAACAATAGGGATTATAATGATGCTTTCAAATATTGTCGCAGCTGTTATGCAGCCATTTTGGGGGTATTTATGTGATAAAATTGGGAATCCAAGAAAAATTATCATTTCATGCTGCATTGTTGGTGGCATTTTGTATTTTGGTCTTATTTATTCCGGAGGCAATATTATTATTATTACTCTTGCAGCCATGGGTGTGTTTGCCACTTATCATCCAATGATGCATTTGCTAGACTCTTGGGTTACAAAGCTTATAGTAGAAGGATATAAAATTAATTATGGAGCTACTAGAAGCGGTGGCTCAGTATCATATGCACTAACAGCAGCAATTTTTGGAGTGGCTGTAACAAGATTTGGAATGTTTATAGCACCTTATGTTTTTACTGGATTATGTCTGATATTCTGTATAGTTGCAATAAAAGTTCCAAATCCTATTACTCATGTACAAAATAAGGGAAAAATATCTCCATCTTCTAGTATTAGTTATCTAGTAAAAAATAATGCTTACATTATCTTTATGGTTGCCTATTTTCTTACTACTCTAACACATTCGTCCAATAATACTTTCTATTCTGTTCTTGTTTTTGAAATGGGAGGTAACGAGACTCATGTTGGCATAGGTTTGTTTATTTCAGCAATTGTAGAGATACCTGGATTAGTTTTTTATAATAGTTTTCGCAAGAAAACAGGTATGAAAACAAATAATGTATTGGCAACAGCAATGTTCTTTTATTTCTTGAAGTGTCTTATGATGGCGTTATCACCAAATATTGGTTTTATTATGATAGCAAATACCTTACAGGCTGTTTCTTTTGCGATTTTCATGCCTGCTATGATAGAGTATCTTATTGAAAATGTTGACAAGACGTTTTTATCTACTGCACAAATGTTTCTTATTGCCATAGGAGTAAGTATGGGTTCTATTCTGAGCAATCCAATTAGTGGGGCCTTGGCAGAAAATATAGGTACTAAAACTATGCTTAAAATAATGTCTCTTTTTTCTCTGTTTGGAATGGTGCTAATGATATTAAGCCCGGTTATAATACGAAAGTCAACACAACATAAAGATAATAGGCAGTTGTATATATAAGTTGGTAATAAAAAATAAATACTATTCATAGAGGGGGATTAACAATGAAAGTAGAAATTGCAACATGTCCATGTTCGTGGGGAGTCTTCTGGCCTGACGGTTCTCCATCCGGTGTTCCATACAATGTTTTCCTTGATCAAGCAGCAGAAGCCGGATATATAGGCATTGAGCTTGGCCCGGTAGGTTATTTGCCTACTGACCCAAAGATACTGAAATATGAACTGTCAAGTAGAGGGCTTATAGCACGAGCAGGAACTGCGTGTTATAAAATTGATGAGATGAGAAGTTTTGAAGATGTTAGGGATGCAGCTATTGATCTGTGCGCGAGGCTTAAAGCCTTTGATGTTAAGTACCTTGTAATGATGGATGAGTCTCCATTAGGAAGAGATCCTCAGCGAAAAAAAGAAGCTGATCCTGAAAGAATACTAAAGAACTATAATATAATTGGCGAATATGTTAAGTTTGCCAAAGATAATTATGATGTAACAGTTGTATATCATCCACATGCCCGTTCTATTGTAGAAACAGAAGAAGAAATCTTAAAATTAATGGATATTACAGGATGTATGCTTTGTTTTGATACTGGACATCACCAGCTCGTAAATGGAAAGCCGGAAAAAGGCGACCGCTGTGCAATTGACTTTTTCTTAAAATACCACGAAAGAATTCCGTTTTTACATTTTAAAAATGTAAATGGGGAAGCCATGAAGGAAAGACTTGTTAATCCGGCATCAAAGATTCAAGCTTTTTGCCCGCTGGAGGAAGGTATTATAGATTTTGTGGATTTTAAAAAGGCTCTTGAAAGTGTGAATTTTAATGGCATTGGTGTAGTTGAACAAGATATGGCTCATGCTCCTGCTGAAGAAAGCCTAAAGTTGTCTAAGAAAAATAGAGAGTTTTTAATGAGAGTGGGTATAGTTAAATAGTTTATAGTATTTATGATAATTTCTCATTTTTGCCTTTATCAATTGGAAGGTTGATAAGTACTTCGGTTCCGACGTTAGGCGTACTCTTAATATGGATACAATATTGATAGCCATATAAAAGTTGTAGCCGCTTACTTATATTGTTTAGGGCTATATGTGTATGCTTAGCGTCGGTACTTCTATTCTGTTTTCTGTAAGATGAAATTTCTTTAATGTTTTCTACCAAGAAACCTATCCCGTTATCTACCACTTTTATGTAAACCTCATCTATTTCTTCCCAAATCATAATTGAAACTTGTCCTTCATCTCTCTTTTTCTCCAGACCATGTATTATACTATTTTCAACAATTGGTTGTATAATTAAGGGGGGAATATAATATTGTAGGATTTCATCGCTTTCTATTGATATTTGATAGTTTAAACGATTTCCGAAGCGTATTTTTTGCAGTTTAAGATAAAAGGAAACATACTCTAGTTCTTCTTTGATAAGTATTTTATTTCTGCCGCTAAAATTATTTGATGCAAAGATCAGCATTTGAAGATTATCTATAATGTTTTTCAATCCTAAATATTTCTTTTTATCAATCATGGAACTAATTGCTTTTAATACATCACATATAAAATCCCAGTCTAGTTGATTTTGAAGAAGAGAGATTTGTGATTCATTATTTTTTAATCTTTTTTCATAAACTTCATATATAAGAAGTTCAAGTTTGTCAGCCATTTTATTATAGGCTATTGATAGTTCGTTGAATTCATTATAATGCTTTGGTGGCATGCGTACAGAAAAATTACTTTTTGTACATTGGTTTAGACTAAAAATTAAATTGCTTAGTGGAATAGTTATTATTTTAGAAAAGAATATTCCAATAAAAACACCTAAAAAACATATAACTATAATAAAACTGTAAAATAGAGCAATTGTGCGGTTATAATTATGAAAGATTATATTCTTGCTAGCTACAAGTGTAACTGACAAATTCATTTTAGGTATTTGCTCTGTTATGATAATATAGTTTTCATCAATTGGCTGATAATCTTGTAAATTTAATAAAAACTTGCCATCAAATACATAATTCGAATTAGATTCCATAGGTGCATTACTGAAAAAAAATGATTTATTTGTTGAGTCATAAAGATAAAGATGATAGTTATTGAATTCTTGTGAATTATTTGAAAAGTTTAGTAGTGCATGGGGATTCATTTTTATAATTATCTTTCCATGTTTTTTAAAATCACTTATATTAACTAGATCGTGAATAAAGTACAGGTATTTGCTATTATTAGGAGATACGATATGATAAACGTCTTTTGAGTCTTTATACTGAGAGTAAATATTTTTATAATCATCGCTAATAGGTGAATAATTATCATATCCTAAGACAGATACGTATTCGTCCTCATTAACAAATACAAAGGCTCCATTAATAAAGTGATTCTCAAAGGAGACGTTTTTATTAACGTTATTCAAAATAAAATTCCTCGTAGAAGTCAAATCCTCAGATGTAATAAGACCTCCAGAACTAAGTTTTTCTATGACTTCATTTGATGAATGCAGAACATATATAATATTAAAAGCATCTTCAAAGCGTCCTTTGATGTGTTCTGAATAATTGGCCATATAAAAAACTGCATTCTCATATAAACTTGCTTCAAAATGTTTTCGAAATAAAAATTTAAAGAAGATAAAAGAAGTAAAGATAGGAATAATAATAGATAAAATAATAAGAATACATAATGCAGTACGTATAGATATTTGATAATTTTTATTTAAGGATATTTTCTTTGCTGCATTGAACATGAATGATACTCCTTGTTATGCGTTATTTCGGTATTCTTTAGGTGTTAAGCCTGTATGGTTTTTAAAGATTTTTGAAAAATATACTGGATCACTTATTCCAACTTTTTCAGCTATTTCATATGTTTTCATATTCGTTTTTTTAAGTAGTGCTTTTGCCTTTTCAAGTCTCATTGTCTGAATAAAATATGATAAATTGTAACCGGTTTCTTTTTTATAAATACGGCTCAAATGACCGCTGGATACATGTACTTTGGATGCAAGTTTTTCAAGAGACAAATCTTCAGATAGATGGCTTTTTATGTAAATTTCTATTTCTTGAATTATTTTTAGCTTGTTAGTACTTTGGTTATTAATATCCGAGAAGATATTTTTTATCATTTGTATGATTATTTTCTCGATTTTTTCTGGGCTATTGCTGAACAAAATTTCATGTAGGTGATGATCTTTTTGTAGTTCTATATATTTATCAAAAAAGCCATGATCCCAATATTTACTTACACATAGACTGCTGATAAAAAAAGCAATCTCATGAATGGTATTTAGGGGATATTTATTAACTACAGCCGTTCTAAATATGATATTTATTAGTTTTATTGTAGCGTCATAATCATGATCATCAAGTTTGTTTCTTAATTCACTAAGCGAATCATTTATGTCTTCAAGACCTGAGGGCTTAAGCTGTTCAAGCTGAGAGTAACGAATAATATTTGCCATAGAAAGATGCTGTGAATATTGAAAGGCAGCAACTACTTCTTTTTTGGCTTGAGTTATTTCAGATAAATGTTCATGAATGTTGCTTATTGCTACAGTCACTGAAAAATCAGAAAGATTGTAAACCATCTGTGATAACTCTGAACATCGATTTAAAATAATATCAAAAAAATTGCTACTTGCATTGTCTGCTGGAATTATAAGATAGAGAGTCATTTTTATTCCATGGACTAATTTTATAGGATTTAAGTCATTAAAAGATGCATCTGCAAAACTCTTTAGTTTATCAATTATTTCGAGTGGAGGACTTTCACCTTTATCTTCAATAATACTATTTATTGCAACAAGGCAAAATCGATTAAAGGTAAAGCCTAATTTTGAAATTTTTTTTGAAATTTGATCTTGGGATATGTCATCACTATCAAATAGTTCATGTAAAAAAATTTTTTGTTGCAATCTAGTTGTTTGCATGCTAAAAGATTTTAATCTTGAATACTCTTCTTGGCTTGTTTTTTCTTTAGAGATTTGGTATTGGATTTTTTGTATTGTCTCTATGATTTTTTGTGGAGATACAGGCTTTAGTAGATAGTCAGAAACATGCAAATCCAGAGCTTGTCTAACATATTCAAATTCTTGGTAGACAGTCAGAAGTATGACTTTGATTTGTGGGTAGCGAAATGCTAATTCTTTGCATAATTCCAGCCCATCCATACCTGGCATACGAATATCGGTAATAACGACATCAGGGTAATTATCAGGTGTTATTTGTTCAAGAGCTTCAATTCCATCAGAAGCAACACCAAAAATGTTACAATTAATTGAAGACCAATCGATACATTGACATAGTCCTTTCCGGATTGCTTTTTCATCATCAACAATCATTACATTAAGCAATTATATTTCCCTCCGTTTCTTTTTTAATATTACTCAATGTTATTAAAAAATCGAAGGCTGATTGCGAAATCTGTTTAATCTGAAGTTTTGAATTTTCTCCCTCAAGTTTCTTTAAGTGCTCAATTACCTTATATACTTTATATTGATTCTCTTCATGGATATTTGTATTTAATTGCATGGTTTCGCAAATAGGGTATACTTTGCCAGTTATACTGATATATATGTTATCTAGTTTGTGATTGATAGAGATATTGAGTTTGCAAGTATATTGTTTTGGTACAACTTTGATAAAGGTTACAACAAGTGTTTTAAGCCAAAATTTTGGTATTTTGATGTGCTGCAGTTTGTCATAATCAAGTGTAGAGATCGTACACTGAAGCCGGTCCTTCATAATATATTGTTGTAAATCTATATAAAGTTTGATTTGTTCTAATTCATCCTTTAAATTTGATTCTTTTTGCAAGTAAATTAAGGAATTTCGAATTAAATTGGCCAGCTCCCCTATTATTTTTATTAAAGTTTTATCTCCAGTTTCATGTACTTGCCAATGAATTATGTCAAGTATGTTGAAAAGAAAGTGAGGATCAACTTGTGAATGCAGTAAATCAAGCTCTGCCTGTTGATTTAGGATTTTAAGTTCGTATACTTCATTCACCAGTTTATTTATTTGAAGCGACATATTATTATAAGTGGAATATAAAGTATTAATCTCATTGAAATATCCATATTCATTCTTGTGATCGTCAGATGAGGTATTCACAGTAAATGTAGACATTTCTTTTATTAGATTATTTAACGGGTTAAAGAAGTTTTTTAAAATTCTTAGTGTTATTAGTATAGACATGACCATTATGACGGCAGAAATAATAAAAAAAATCATTAATATTTCATTATATTGACCATATATACTTTTAGTATCTATTAATATGAGACACTTTAGGCTATATGCGCCTAAATCTTTTGAAAATGCATAATATTTCCCACTTTGTGTGTGTATAAGCTCAAATGAATAATTCTTAGTATATTCAATATTTTTCAACACATTTTCATTTTTTAGTTCGGCTTGATTTGAAAAGAAAATATCTCCTTTAGAATTATATATTAAAATTTTCGTATCGGAATAAAGTGATTTAAGACTGTCAGATTTCAAAAGTAAAGAAGGGTCAATCTCTATTATTATTTTACCATAAGGTTTATATACGTATATATTTGAGAGTGTAGATATGTAATAGGCATAATCACTTTTATCAGGAATAATTAAATCTGCAAAATCGACTTTGCTGCCGTATTTTACGTATATATTTTTGTTCCTTTCAATGGTATTTTGATAGTAGCTTTCTCGTAAGACTGAAGAGTATATATCCTCATCAAAAAAGAGGAAAATAGATTTTATAAATTTTTGTTGCCAGGTTTGTTCAAATAGAATAGAACGGCTGATAAAAAAATCGATATTAGCTAGATCAGTGGGAGTAGGATATAAATTTTTATTAATTTTATCTGCAATTTCTTTTGACATTAGTATTTGATATACTATGTCTTTAATGGCATTAAAACATGAATTTACATCATATACAAATTTATTTATGTATAAATTGATATTTTCATAACTCTGCTTTATAACATTATTAACAATGAAGTTCTTATAAAAGGCAGATAACAAAATTTCAGATATTATAACAAGTAGTATTATTGAAAACATTACAGTAAAACGAAAAGACTTAAAATGAGTTACTTTTAGTATTTTCATTAAAACAAGCACGACTCCTTTTTATTTAGTGCGAATCTGAATGTATTAGCTTGTTGAATGAATTTATCAGTTAAAAAAACAATTCATAATAATAAATATATCATAAAATCAAGAAAGTAATTTAATAAAATATAAGTAGTCGAAAAACTATTGACAAAGTATTGTTTGTATTATTATTATAATTATTATAATAACAAATATTATAATGTTATTCAATATTAATCTGGACTAAGTTGCGTTATTAGATATTAGATAAGAGTTCGTAGGTGTAAATGATGCATATAGATAACTTAATAGATATAAAATATAAAAATATAAAAAGTATTATTGATTATATACGGTTTAAGAAAAATTGTACAAAGAAAGAAATCTCAGATTCTTTGAAATTAAGTTTTGCAACTGTATCAAATATGATTAATCTTCTGATGAGTAAAGACCTAATTTCAAAAACAACAGTTGATAATTCAAGATCTGTAGGTCGCAATCCTAAAAATTTTAATTTTAAGCCAGACAGATTTTGTATTATAACTATTGATCTTCACTTAGATGAGTATCTATCTATATGTCAAGTTGATCTTGCTCGAAAAATACTTGCCAGAGAAACATATGAGATAGGGTGCTACAACGATATCGGTCAGTTTATTCAAAAAGTTAAAAATATTTACAAGAATTTTGTTATTTCTACAAATATTGACGCAGATTCAATCATTGGCTTCGGTATTATAATAAAAGGAATATATGATAATCAAACTGACTGTATGATAAGTTCAGAGAACAAAATTTTTATAGGACAACCTCTGAGAAAATTACTGGGAGAAGCTTTGGAAAAGTTCGTTATAGTAGAGAATGATGCAAATATTGCAGCGCTTTTTTCAGCTATTTCTTCAGGTATTAGAGATTTAATGTATGTATATTTAGGTGAAGGACTGGGGTTTAGTGTAATTTCAGGAGGTAATATTTTAAGAGGGACGAGTGGATATTCTCCTGAAATTGACCATATACCCATGGGCAGAATTAAAGTCAAGTGCCCTTACTGCGGCAATGATAATTGTCTGAGTACTGACTTATCTCAAAATGGGTTTTTAACAAAGTACTATAAAAGTGATTTTTTATATAAAAAGACATATAAATTTGAATGGGAGGAATATATTAAGCAAATTCGCCTTGGTGATGCTCATGCCATTGATGTAGCAAATGAAAACGCAATTATTTTAGGAAAAAGTCTTGCAATAGCTACCTGTATTACATGGCCATCGAAGATTATTATAGGAGGTATTCCTCAGGAACTATACCTGATTATGAAACCTGTTATTGAAAATCAAATAAATTCCAGAAAACCTTTTGGAGATAACATAAATCTTTGTTTTGATCCTAATTGGCAAGATACTATTGCAAAAGGTGCAGCTGAGATTATATATTTAAACTGGCTACCAGATTTATAAATTGAGGCGGAATATTACAAGTAAATAATATTTTTGAACTTTTTAATCCGCCATAAATTTCCAGATAAGCAATTGAATATAATAATATTATATATTAATTGAAATACTCTTTATTGATGACAATTATTATAATAATTAAAATAATATTTATAATAATTTTTATAATTTATTAAGGGGGAATATTGATGGGAAATATGATGAGGGAATATATAAATGAGCAGCCGGATATACTGAAAAAAATAATGGAATCCAGTGAAGAAGGAATAAAGCTATTTCTTGATAAGTTCCGGGATTTTTCTATTGAGAGAATTTATTTATTTGGCTCAGGAAGTTCTTATAATGCTGCTTGTATGGCTAAACCTTTCATGGAGCATGTTTTAAAGGTAGAAGTTACTCCTATGACACCAACACAGATTTATAATATTGACTGGATTAAAAAAAATAGAAGTATTAGAATTGCCTTATCTCAATCAGGACGGAGTACAAATACGTTTTCGCTCGTTCAGATGCTGGAAAAAGATAATTATGGTGTTGTGAGTTTAACGGCAAATCCTCAATCAGAAATTGCCAGATTGAGCAGTTTACATATAGAAATAAGTTGTGGCGAAGAAAAAGCTGGGCCAAAGACAAAAGGTGTTACAAGTACAGTTTTGATGCTGTATTTATTGACTATTAATCTTGCATATACAAAAAAGCTAATTAATATTGATGAATACAATTCATATTTAGACCTTTTTAAAAGGACCATATATAATTTGCCTGATAATATCAATAGAAGCATATGTTGGTATAAAGCAAATAAAATTGAATTATCCAGAGCAAAATGTATATTTATTATTGCAAAGGATTTATACTCCTCAGCGGCTTTAGAAGGTGCATTGAAACTTGATGAAACAATATATAAGCCTGTTTTTGCATATGAATTTGAAGAATTTATCCATGGAATAAATTGTTTGCTAGGTTCGGATAATAATATAATTTTTCTGATTTCTGGTGAAGATAATAATGAACGTATTTATAAATTATGCGACTTTTCAGAGAAACTTGGCGATAAAGTATATATTATTTCTACAGAAGAGCAAAGCATAGTTTCTTCAAATAGATTACAACTGATGTCTGTACATAATAAATATATGGAACCTTTTGAATTTGTAATTCCAATGCAAGTGCTAAGTTCTTATTTATCAGAATATTTGGGAAATGATATTGACAAACCCAAATTCAAGAATTTCTCAGCCATCATGGAAAGTAAAATCCAATAAATCAAAAAACAGAAAATATAAAATTTAGGAGAGAATAATTGTGAAAAAATTATTTAAGCCGTTCGGAAGCATAGAAAAAGAAGCTGAAATGCTTAGAGGTATTGTTGATGTTATTGGAATTCAGGGGAATTCAAAAAAGCAAAAATGGGATGAAATTATAAAAAAGCTTACAATTAGCAATATCCTTTTAGCGGATATAGATATTAATGTCAATGAGGAATTGCTGTCTTATGCCAGATCTCTATATGCTATAGTTTGCCGCAGCATAGGTGTTGATTTTGTAGATGTGAAACTGGCTTCAGAGAAGGGAATACTAGTAGTAAATAGTCCTGATTTTTGTGTCATATCTGTTGCAGAATTTACTATAGGATTAATGATTTCATTGTTAAGAAGAATACCAGAAGGAATATCAGCTGTAAGCCAAGGTAAATGGGAACTCCGTACAAACCTTAAAGGTGCTGAAATTACCGGTAAAGTTCTGGGTATAATAGGATTCGGCAAAATTGGACGTGAAGTTGCCGTACGTGCAAAAGGTTTGGGCATGGAGGTTATTGTATTCGATCCGTATGTGACCACTTCTCCACAAGATAATAAAAATTATAGGTATGTAGACTCAATTGAAATGCTTTTGAAGCAATCAGATGTAGTAACAATACATACACCACTAACTGCTTCAACAAGAGGATTAATAGGTATGAGTGAGATTTCGATGATGAAGGATGGAGCTTATCTCATTAATGTAGCCCGGGGAGGTATTATTGATGAAATGGCTGTTTATGAAGCTTTAAGGAGCGAAAAGCTGGCTGGGGCTGCTTTAGATGTTTTGACCCAAGAGCCACCTGGCGAGGAACATATCTTTATGAATAAAGAGATTAATAATTTGCTGATTACTCCTCATATTGCATGGAATACGGTTGAAGCAAGCAAAAGAAATAAAGAAATATTTATTGAACAAATAAGTTCTATAGTGAATGGAGAAATCCCACGAGGAGTTGTTAACCCTGAAGTTATACCTGCTTGGAAAGATAAATTAAAAAAATGCAAGAGTTAGTAACAAAATAAAAGATTATTGCTAAATATTAATAAAATATAAGAAAAATAAAAATTTACATTACATAAGGAGGATAAAATGCCAAAAATTAACTATTTAGGAATGGAACTAAGAAACCCTGTTATTGTTTCATCAGCTACACCAACTATTAGTGTAGAAGGAATAAAAAAAGCAGCATATGCAGGAGCAGGAGCGGTTGTTACAAAATCAGTTATTTTTCCTGAAAAAAATGGAAGACCTGCCGGAGGATTGGCAAGACCAAGATTTCAGCTATTTAACCAGACTGAAGGATATGATCCTGTAATAACTGAAAAAGGAGGAATGTTCTCACTTTTTAGATTAGGAGAGCCATATCCTACTCCAGATAAGATGTCAGAGATGTTAGAAAAAATTAAAAAGTCTCGTGATATTGATATCCCAATTATTGTGAGCATTTGCGGATCTCCTTCAGATTATGAAGAGTGGAGAAAACTTGCCAGAATGATGGAAGATGCAGGAGCTGATGCTTTGGAGTTAAATATGCACGCATACCCGGAAATTAGGTATACAGATCCACTATTTGTAAAGGTTGTAAAAGATGAAGTAAAAATTCCTGTTGTTTGCAAACTTATGGCAATAAATGATGATCCTAAAGTTGTAGGTCCAAAAGTTGAACTTGAAGGTGCAGATGCTATTGCTGCCCTTGGTACTTTTGGCTTCAGGGCAATGGAGATTGATATTTATCAACAAAAACCATGGATGGAAAAAGCACATGGCTTGGGTGGCACATGGTTACGTGCAGTAAGCTTAGCTTACGTAGAAAGCCTTTATCGAAGCGTAAAAGTGCCTATTTCTGGTGTTACAGGCATACTAACTTGGCAGGATGCAGTGAAATATATTTTAGTTGGCGCTACTACAGTTCAGATATGTGCAGCAATTTATGCAAAAGGATATAAGGTTATTAAAGAAATAGCAGAGGGTATTGATTCTTATATGAATAGTTATGGGTATAAAACATTGGATGATTTCAAAGGAAATGCATTAAAAAATATGAAAGAGTTAGAATATGCTCCTCCGGTTCGCGCTATAGTGAATGAGGATAAATGTACAGGTTGCTCAAAATGCGCAGAAATATGTATGTTTGATGCAATTACCATAAAAGATAAGAAAGCAAATATTTCAGACAAATGTGATGGATGTGGACTCTGCTGGTCATATTGTCCAAGAAGGGCTATTGAATTGTACAGGTATGAATAAGAACATTAACTATTAAAATTTGTAAAGCAGTATTAATTATAAAATTTATTATAGAAGTGGGGATGATATAATGGGTAAAATTTTACTAATTTTTGAAAAAGGAGGAACATTTGAATTAGTATTAAATGAAAAAGCTCCAAAAACATGTAAGGCATTTCTTGAACATTTACCATATGAAGCAGATGTATTACAGGCAAGATTTTCAGGAACAGAATGTTTTTTCCGCATGCCTCTAGGTGTAGAACCAGAAAATATTGTAGATCCGAAAACAGGATATGTTGCATTTAACAGCGATAATGAGCAAGCAATCTGTATTTATTATGACTCAAATATACGTCCTGCAGATCCTCCTTACAACTTTTTTGCTACGATTAAAGGTGATTATTGCAAACTAAAAGAGGTCGGACTACGCATATGGAGAGAAGGAAGTGAAAAAGTAAAAATAAGCATGGAAAGTTAATGACTAAAAACTGATAGTAGGTTTATTTTATTGATTATTGATGTTTTTATTAACTATTAAAGTTATGGAGGTTATTATGTTTTTTCTGGGATGTGACGGTGGGTCGTCAAAAACGGAATTTATATTGGTAAATGAAGAAGGAAATATATTATCACATAATATTTACCCATCATATAATTATGGAGTCATCGGACGTAATGCATTTCGACAGTCAATGCATCAAGCAATTCTTGAAGTTTGCAATAATGCCGGAGTGAATACCCAAGAAATTACACATGCTGTATTTGGCATACCTACACTTGGCGAACTGGAGGAGATGGATACAACAGTTCCTGAAATAATTGGGGAAGTGCTGCCAAGAGAACGTACAACAATAGTAAATGACTCAGTAATAGGCTGGAGTGGCTCATTATCTGGCCAGCCGGGTATTAATGTTGTTTCTGGTACTGGTTCTATAGCATATGGTGAGGATTCATATGGAAATAAAGCCCGTGCCGGGGGGTGGTCAGTATTATTTGGTGATGAGGGATCTTGCAGTTGGATAGGGAAAAAGGTTTTAGAAACTTTTTTTAAACAGTCAGATGGGCGAATGCCACGAAGTGCTATTTATGATATTTTTAAGGAGCATTTCAAGCTAACCAAAAAAGATATTTATTTTGTTGGTATTCTTTGTAGCGGGTTCCAGAAAAAACGTTCTAACATTGCAATGTTGCAATTGTTGGCTGAGGAAGCTTGTAAAAGAGGAGATCCCAACATGAAACATGTTTATGAAGAAGCAGCTTCGGAATTGGCTCTGCTTGTAAAAGCCGTAAGATCCCAGCTAACTTTTCCTCAAGAAAAACCTGTATTGGTTTCTTATTCCGGAGGTCTTTTCAAGAGTGGAAAGCTAATATTGGACCCCTTCAGAAAAATAATCTATGAAATGAATATGAAACTTGTAGAACCCAAATATCCACCAATTATTGGAGCTTTAGCACTGGAAGCAGGTAGATATCTGCAACCTAATAACTATAATTACATGCTATCCCAAGCATACGCTAATATCCAAAAAACTAAATGATTCCAATTTTACTTGAAAAAAATAAAAGAGGCATAAAACCGTTACTTTTTGGTTTTTAGCCTCTTTTTATGTACTTTAATTTATTATATGTAAATGCTATGTAAAGAATTTTTGCTTTAAATTATATTCTCCTTCCCAAATTTGATACATACGGTAATATCAAAATAATTATATAATTAACAAATTAGTACAATAATGCTATGAATATTATGGTTTTTAATTATTTAAAAATTATTATAAACATTAAAATTATATATTATTGCAAACAAAATACATTGAGTTTAATTTCAGTTATGTCATGATATAAATACACAAATAAAAAAATTATATAAGGAGTGAGCAGTTATGAAAAAAATCTTGTGTATTACATTGGCATGCATTTTAGTACTGACTTCAGTTATACTTACCGCATGCAATGGACAGCAGTCTGATGCCAAATCTTCTCAAGCTGACACTCAAAGTAACACTTCAGATAGTTCATCTAAAGCTGATACCACGAAATCTACAGAAGCTTCAGAAGAGTATGTGATTAAATATCCTACACACCAAATAGGAACAAATACTTCAGCTCCTGCAAATGCAGAAATGGTTAGAACTTTCAATGAAAAATACAAAGGAAAGTACAGAATAGAAGTTGAAGAAGTTCCAGGTGACAAAAATTATGTAGATAAAATTAAAATATTGCTTGCATCAAGACAACTCCCTGATTTTGTATATGGTTCTACAAACATTGACGCTATATACGAACAAGGCCTTTGCATGGATTTGACTCCATTACTTGATGCAGATCCAGAGTGGAAAGCTTTATTCCCAGAAGCAGTTCTTGAATATAATTCCCGTGACGGTAAAGTAGTAGCGTTACCTAATGAAGGACAACTGGTAGGATACTATTATAATAAAGAACTGTTTGCAAAAGCGGGTATTGAAGGTCCGGCTAAGACCTGGAATGAATTTTTTGATATCTGCAAGAGACTTAAAGAGGCTGGAATAACTCCAATGTCAATGCAGACAGGAGACAATGCTTTTGTTACTCAGTTGTGGCTTGGCCAGATGATTGTAACTTCAGATGAAGGTAAACAAATGCTAAGAGCAACTGTAAAGGAAACAAATTACAATAAACAATGCTTTATTGATGGATTAAAGATGTTGCAGCCAATATTTACAGAAGGTTATACAACAAAAGATGCTATTGGAGGAATGTATGAGAATGCTGCAAACAATTTTATATCAGGAAAAACAGCAATGATTGCAAATGGAACATGGATGATTGGAAGCTTTTCTGATCCGAACATGGGTGGTAGTGAAGAATTTGCGAAAAAAGTTGATATAGCTTTGTATCCTGAAAATGGATATTATTCTAATCCTTTTGCTGGATTCATGATTTGCGCTCAGACTGAAAAAGGCAAAGAAGCAGCTATTGCAATGCTTAAACACTGGACATCAAAAGAAACTATGCTATCTAACCTTAGAATTATGGGTATGGTTCCAAGCGGAAAGATTGATATTCCACAAGATGTACTTGAGAAATGGCCATTACTTGGTAAAATGCTGCAGTTGAAGAATCAGCCAGAAGCCCAATCATATTTCACACTTACCAACCAAATGTATTCAAATGTTGTCGACGTTCTGTCTCAATACATGACCTTATTTGCTGATGGAAAATGTACAGCTGAGGAATTTGCCCAAGCAATGACTGAAGCTGCTCAGAAAAATTTAGAGTAGAATTTTATTCCTAAAAATCTATAGGTGAAGGAAGAGTATAAATTCAAGACTCTTCCTTCACCTCTAAAAATAATCCGCTGAGGAGAATGATAATATTATGCAGCGAATATATAAAAAGTGGATACCTGTTTTTCTTGCACCATCAATAATTATGTACTGTTTTTTATATGCAATGCCATTCTTCACGATAGTTGTAACTTCATTTACAAAATACAAGTTAACTCAAAAAGATATAACGTTCATAGGATTTACTAATTATATTAATTTGTTTACAAAAGATATTACATTTAAAATTGCCTTAAAAAATACAGCAGTGTGGATGATCTTGCATGTTTTCTTACATGTAGCCATTGGTATTTTTATGGCACTAATTCTTTACAGGAAACCAAGAGGTTGGAAATTTGTTCGTACTGTATACATGATTCCAAATATAATTGCATCATCTGCAATAGGCCTTATTTTTCTTCAGTTATATAACGCAGAGTATGGACTTGTAAATCAAATCCTTAAATCTTTAGGACTTGAAAATTTAACTCGCAACTGGTTATTTGATACAAATACGGCTTTTTGGTCTGTAACAATGATTTGGTTTCCTTTTGCAGGATATACATGTACTCTTGTACTTGCGCGATTACTATCCATATCGGAGGAAATGTTTGAAGCAGCTAAAGTTGAGGGAGCAAATGTGCTGCAAATAGATTGGTATATTTCTTTACCTTTGGCAAAGGATACAATTGCTGCAACAATGATTATGGCGGCATCTTATATGCTTACGATGTTTCCTCTAATTTATGTTACAACAGGAGGAGGACCAGGCGTAACAACAACTAATCTGCCTTTATACCTGTATAAAGTAGCCATGCTAGAAAATGATTATGGTTATGCAAATACAATAGGAATTTTCATTATTATTGTTGGAATTGTAATTATGCAGATCATAAACCGCGTTATGAAAGTAAATGAGGAGGTGTAAATAAACTGATAATGAACAATAATAAAAGTAATAAAAACATAGATGAGAGAAAGTATAACACCTCCAGTATTAAAACAAAAATTGCAATTATTTTAAAGTACATGGTGTTAGCATCAGCTGTATTTATTTGCCTATTCCCTTTAGTCTGGGTAATACTTTCTTCATTTAAAACAAATGCACAGATATTTTCAGAGCAGTTTTGGCCAAGTACAATTAATTTTGATGGATACAAAGAAGCTCTTAGACTTTCACCAATACCAAAGTTTTTTATAAATAGCGTATTTATAGCTACTACCGCATCGGTTATTAATGTAGCGTTAGTTTCAATGGCTGCATATGTGTTTGCTAGAACAAAGTTTAAAGGTTCAGATTTTTTATATTCATTATTCTTAACTGCTCTTGTATTGCCAGGTACAGCTGTTATACAGCCTGTTTATATGCAAATAAACCGTATGAGATTACTGGATACCCGTACTGGATTAATAATTGTATATTCTTGTGTAGGTCTTGCAATGACAATAATGGTTATGAGATCTTTTTTCTCAGGTATTCCAAAAGATTTAGAGGAGTCTACTGCAATAGATGGAGCTGGATTTGTCAGAACTTATATTCAAATTATGCTTCCTATTGCAAAGCCTGGGATTGTAACATGTTTCGTACTGCGTTTTATACCAAACTGGAATGAGTTTACATATGCTCTTGTGCTTACTACATCAACAGAAGTACGAACATTACCATTATCATTGGCATACTTTGTTTCCACATTCAGTTTCAATTATACAGCAATGTTTGCAGCAATTACCATTGCAGCTCTGCCATCTATACTTATTTTTGCGGTATTTAATGAACAGGTAATAAGCAGTATGACTATAGGAGCAGTAAAAGGTTAACAGTAATAAATTTATTATTTGATATACATAAATTTTTTTATTACTTTCTATTTTCTCAATTTTAAATTAATAAATCTATTTCAGAAAGGAGTTTTATTATGATTAAAGTAGGCTTTATTGGAGTAGGAGGAATTGCTCAACTTTCTCACCTTCCATTGATGTGGGATTTACCAGATTTATATAAGATCGAGGCAATAACAGACATTTCTCCTTCACTTTGTAAGTATATAAGCGAAAAATATAATGTAAAAAAGATATATTCCAATGCAGATGATTTGATTGCAGATAAGGAAATTGATGCTGTGATAGTGCTGACTCCTGATCCCTTACACTATACTTACACTTTAAAGGCTATAGAAGCAGGAAAGCATGTATTTATTGAAAAACCACTTGCCATGAATTCCAGAGATATTCGTGGATTAATCGAAGCAGAGAAAAAACATCCTGAATCTATTGTAATGGTTGGCTATATGAGACGTTTCAGTCCTGCTTTTTTGAAAGCCAAAGAGCTTTTGGAAGAATATAATAAGCCTATTGAGTATATACGTTTTCGTGATATTATTTGTGAAGGGTTTTTCTATATTGGACAAACGAGATATACTAAACGGTCGAGGACTTTATCCGATGTTCCTAGTAATGCTTTTAAAGAAATTGCTGATATGAAATACCAGCAACATTCTGTTGCTCTTGGAGAAGATGCCACCGAATTGCAGAGAAATGCTTATCAAATGCTATTAGGTTTAGGATGTCATTCATTTTCCGCTGTTCGTGAATTAGTAGGATTACCCAAAGAAGTAAAAGCAGTCTTAACTTCCAAAAATGGAACTCATTTTGTATCATTATTGCAATATGATGGATTTATTGGAACATACGAAATGGTAAACGATCAAAATGTTGTACAATTCGACGCTGCAATTGAGATATTCCAAGGAGACCGCAAAATTAAGATAAAATATGATACCCCATATATAAGATATCTGCCCAGTTGCTTAGAAGTTATTGATTCTACGAGATCTGATACAAAGACTACAATTTATGGACCTGATTATCATGATTGTTTTGCTAATGAGTTAATATATTTCCATGATTGCATAAAGAATCATAATAAGCCGAAGACATCCCTGTATGATTCCCTGCAGGATATAGAACTATTTGAAAAAATGGCTCGTATGGTTAAAAGTGAGGGATAAAATATTTAAGCATTAATGATATCTGAAAATAATTGGAGGAAATAATATGGTAAAAGTAGGAGTCGTAGGTTATGGAGTAATTGGTCAAAGACTTGCAGATGGCGTTGCACTGCAAAAGGACATGGAACTTGTTGGCGTCGCTGACGTTGCACCTACACTTTCAGTTAGAGCCCTAAAAGAAAAAGGTATGCCATATAATCTTTATAACGCATTGCCTGATAACCAGAAGCTTTTTGATGATGCAGAAATATCTGTTTCAGGGTCATTAGAAGACCTGATTCAAAGTTGTGATATTTTACTGGATTCAACTAGTGCAGGAGTAGGCGCAAAAAACAAAGAAATCTACAAACGGTATGGGAAAAAGGCTGTTTTCCAGGGTGGAGAGAAGAACGATGTAGCAGATGTATTTTTCCATGGCTATGCCAACTATGAAAAGGGTCTTGGCAAACAATTTTTAAAGCTTACCTCCTGTAACACAACCGGGCTTATACGTTCTGTGGACTGCATAGACAGAAAAGTTGGAGTTGAAAAGGTTGCAATCACCATAATCCGCCGTGTAGCTGATCCTGGTGATTATCACAGGGGACTTACCAACGCTTTACAGGTTGACAAGGCACCAAACCACCAGGCTGTAGACTTAATGACCATAATGCCTCATATTGACGCTACAGGAATTCTTGTACACACACCGGTAACCCATGGACACATTATCACAGTTTTGGCAAAAACCAAAAAGAAGGTATCAAAGGAGAATCTGCTTGAGTTTTTCAATGAGCACGACAGAATAAGGGTGGTAAGAATTGCAGACGGATTTTTGGGCAATGCTTCACTCTTTAGATATGCCCGTGATTTGGGAAATCCCAGAGGAGATATGTATGAAATAGTAGTATGGGAAGAAACCATAGTAAACTCTGGAGATGACCTAATGTTTGCAATCAATATCCCCCAAGAGTCAGTCACAATACCTGAAACAATAGATGCTATAAGAGCTTCAATGGAAATGCAGACAGACAGGCTTGAAGCAGTGGGAATGACAAATAAATATTTGGGGATGGGAAAATGGAAATAAAATACGTATCTGGGATAAGGCCGCTGGAGGCATTGGATTATGCCGGTAAAACTGTACTTTTACGGGTAGATATTAATTCACCCATAGATCCTGTAACAAAGAAAATAGTAAATGAAAACAGGATAAGAATGAGTATACCCACCATCAAATATTTACTTGACCAAGGGGCAAAACTTGCGATAATTGCCCATCAAGGGGATACATTGGATTATCAGAACCTGATGCCTATGGAAGAGCATGCACAGAAGCTTTCAGCCTTATTGGAGATTACGGTCAAGTATATAGATGATGTATGTGGTCCTTCAGCCCAGGAGGCGGTAAAAAGCCTGAAACCTGGGGAGGCTGTTCTTTTAGGGAATCTACGTTATTTAACCGAGGAGATATCAACCTTTGAGGACTCTGTTAAATTAAAGCCTGAAGAAATGCTGAATACTTATCTTGTAAGAAGTCTTGCACCTATAGTGGATTGTTATGTAAATGACGCTTTCGCAGCAGCCCACAGGAATTCTCCTTCAATGGTCGCGTTCCAGGAGATACTCCCCACAGCAGGAGGCAAGCTCCTCATGAATGAGATAGAAGCTCTTACAAAAGTTATGGAGACACCGGAAAAACCATCTGTATTTGTGCTTGGCGGAGCTAAAATTTCTGATGCTTTCGGAATGATGAAACAGGTGCTGGAAAACGGAACTGCTGATAAGATCCTTGCAGGAGGCGTTACCGGCGAAGTAATGCTAATGGCTGAAGGAATATCAATAGGAGCAAAGAAGGAAAAGTTCATTAAAGACAGATCTCTGGATGTTTTTATAGCGCCTGCAAAAGAATACCTTAATGATTATCCTGGAAAAATCATTGTTCCTGTTGACCTGGCATATGAAAAAGACGGGCAAAGGCATGAAATACCTGTAAGTGATTTACCGGTAGATGAGATGTTTATGGATATCGGTTCAAAAACTATTGAACTTTTTAAGGAAGCCATTCTATCCGCAGGAACGATTTTTGTGAACGGGCCTATGGGAGTATATGAGAACAAGCTCTTTGAAAAGGGCACCAGGGAGATATGGAATGCCATTGCTGAAGCAAAGGGCTATTCCGTTATTGGTGGAGGAGACACTGTAAGCGCAGCATCTCGTTTTATAGACACTAAAAAAATTAACTATGTCTGTACCGCAGGAGGTGCAATGGTAAGGTTTCTTTCAGGGAAAAAGCTGCCCTTGATTGAAGCCATGAGGAAAGCGTCAAAAAGACAATATTAAATTATCAGTATTAATTAGGATTATTAGGAGGCATTATGTTAAGCGGTCAGAGAGTCAAAGAACTCGAAATATTTGCCTTGAGGATAAGAATTGAGACTTTAAAAGAAATAAGCAATCTGGGGTTTGGCCACTTGGGTGGCGCCATGTCAATAGTAGATACTCTGGCGGTATTATATGGGGGCGCAATGAATATTGATCCTAAAAACCCGAAATGGGAGGACAGAGACTGGCTTGTGTGCTCAAAAGGGCATGCAGGCCCTGCAGTTTATGCAGCCCTTGCATTAAAAGGATATTTTGATATTGAAGAACTGTCAACTCTGAATAAGCCGGGAACAAACCTTCCAAGCCACTGTGACAGAAACAAGACCATAGGGATTGATATGACTACCGGTTCATTGGGCCAGGGTTCATCTTTGGCAGTGGGAATTGCTCTTGGGCACCGCCTTGACGGAAGGAATAACAAAGTATACCTGATTCTTGGAGACGGCGAGCTTCAGGAGGGCCAGGTATGGGAAGCTGTTCTTTTATCCGCACAGCTAAAACTTGATAATCTAATTGCTTTAGTTGATTATAACAAGCAGCAGCTTGACGGTTACACAAAGGATATAAATGACCTGGGAGACTTAAAAGCCAAATTTGAAAATTTTGGCTGGTTTGCACAGGAGGTAGATGGAGCCTCCGTCAAAGAAATATACCAGGCAATTGAGGAAGCAAAAAAAGTCAGAGGAAAACCCTCTGTAATAGTGTTACACACAGTAAAGGGGAAGGGCTGCAGCTTTGCAGAAGGGATTTTAGATAATCACCATATGACTATAAGCAAAGAACAGGCTGAGAATGAACTTAAAACATTAGAAGAAAAATTAGAAAAGATGGTGAAATCATGAGCATTTTCATTGCTAAAGACAGAGTAATGGATGAAGTGGCAATGAGGGACGTGTACTGTAATACACTGATCGAGCTTGCCGCAAAAAATAAGAATATAGTAGTTCTTGATGCAGATTTAGCAAAATCAATGGGGATGATGCCCTTTAAGAAAGCATTTCCAGATAGGTTTTTTGATGTAGGGGTACAGGAAGCAAACATGATAGGAACAGCTGCAGGCCTTTCAGCAACAGGAAAAGTTCCCTTCGCTCATAGCTTTACAGCTTTTGCATCAAGAAGATGCTATGATCAGATATTTATATCATGTGCTTACGCAAAACTAAATGTAAGGATTATTGGAAGTGATGCCGGCATTACTGCAGCATATAACGGAGGAACTCATATGTCCTTTGAGGATATAGGTATAATGAGGAACATTCCCGGTATAACCATACTTGAGCCGGTAGATTCTGTTATGTTAAAGGATCTCATTGAACAGACTGTGGATTTATACGGAGTATTCTATATAAGACTTTTGAGAAGAAACGCCATAAAGGTGTATGAGGAAGGTTCCAGATTTGAAATAGGTAAAGGTATACAGATTAAAGACGGCAAAGATGTAACAATTATTGCTACCGGCATTATGGTAGATGAAGCGCTAAAAGCTTCCGAGAAGCTGGAGGAGGAAGGTATATCCGCAGGAGTTGTAAATATCTTTACCTTGAAGCCCATTGACAAAGAAATAATTATAAAATGCGCCAGGGAAACAGGAGCTATAGTAACTGCTGAGAATCACAGTATACTAAACGGACTTGGATCGGCAGTGGCAGAAGTTCTATCCGAAAGCTGTCCTGTATATCTGGAAAGAGTGGGTGTAAAGGATCTGTTCGGGGAGGTAGGCCCTGTTGATTATCTGAAGAAGAGATTTGAGATGACCCATGAGGATATTGTCAAAAGCGCTAAAAAAGTCATTGAAAGAAAAAATAAAGAGAAGGTGTTCAGGTGATTATTAAGCAAAAAGATAAGTTTAAGCCGGGTTATAACCCTATAACAAACATTGGGGATAAAGATAAGGATACCATGATGGACTTCGGTATACTAATACTTGAAAAAGGACAGGTTGACAAAAATAATGAAGGAAAAGAAAGGGCTTTCCTGCTTATAAAAGGAGAGGTTGTTTTTGAATGGGAAGGCAATATAACCGAAGTAAAGAGGCAGTCTTTTCTTGATGAGAATCCATGGTGCCTGCATATACCGGCAGGAGTGGAGGTTAAGATTACTGCTTTAAGCGGGGAAGCAGAAATTTGTGTTACCAAGACATATAATGAACGGAATTTTGAATCAAAACTATACACAGATAAAGACTGCAGGGTCGAACATTTCGGAAAAGGTACCCTCGGAGAAACATCCACAAGGATTGTAAGGACAATTTTTGATATCTCAAATGCTGATTATGCAAATCTTGTGGTTGGGGAAGTAGTAAACTTTCCTGGAAAATGGTCAAGTTACCCTCCCCATTATCATCCTCAGCCTGAGATATATTACTACAAGTTCGTTCCTGAACAGGGTTTTGGTTACTCTGAATCAGGTGAGGAGGTATATAAGGTAAGGAATAATGATACCGCTTTAATCCTGAACAATGTTACACATTCCCAGGTTGCAGCCCCAGGATATGCCATGTTTTATGTATGGGTAATCAGAAACCTTGATGATAACCCATTTAATGAAAGGATTTTTGTACCGGAGCATAAATGGTTGCTGGATAAAGATGCAAAGATTTGGCCGGAAAAATAGAATGAAAAGGATGTGAGAAAATGAAAACTATTCGGCTGACTATGGCTCAAGCGCTTGTAAAATTTCTGGATAACCAGTACATTGAATTTGACGGAGTTGAGAGCAAATTTGTAAAAGGAGTATTTATCTTATTTGGCCATGGAAACGTATTAGGAATAGGCCAGGCCTTAGAACAGGACTCTGGCGGCCTGGTAGTGCATCAGGGAAGGAATGAACAGGGAATGGCGCATGCTGCCATTGGCTTTGCAAAACAAAATCACAGGAGACAGATTTATGCATGTACTTCCTCTGTAGGACCTGGGGCTGCAAATATGGTTACGGCTGCCGCAACTGCCACTGCCAACCGTATTCCGGTACTATTTCTGCCAGGAGACACTTATGCTTCCAGACAGCCTGATCCTGTACTGCAACAGATAGAGCATTTTCACAACCTTAATATTACAACTAATGATGCTTTTAAAGCTGTAAGCAAATACTGGGACCGCATAAACCGTCCCGAGCAACTCATGACTGCCATGATTAATGCAATGAGAGTGCTGACTGACCCTGCAGATACAGGGGCGGTAACAATTGCGCTGCCTCAGGACGTACAGGGTGAAGCATATGATTATCCTGTAGATTTTTTCAGGAAACGTGTTCACAGAATTGAAAGAAGATTGCCTACAAAAGAGATGATAAAGGATGCTGTAGAACTTATAAAAACAAAGAAGAAGCCTATTTTGATATGCGGCGGTGGAGTAAGGTATTCTGAAGCAGCAGAAGTTTTTAAAACATTTGCAGAAAAATTCAATATTCCCTTTGGAGAAACACAGGCGGGAAAAAGTGCAATTGCGTGGAACCATTATTTGAATCTGGGTGGTATTGGCACTACAGGAAATTATGCTGCCAATATGATCGCCCGGCAGGCAGATCTGGTAATCGGTGTGGGAACCCGATACACAGATTTCACTACTTCATCAAAATGGTTATTCCAGAATCCTGATGTAGATTTTATAAATATTAACGTTGCTGAATTTGATGCTTATAAATTAGATGCAGTCAAGATTGTAGCAGATGCGAAAGCCGGACTGGAAGCATTGATGGAGAGGCTGGATGAAATTGGTTATAAATCCGAATATTCTACGGAAATTGAAGAAGCAAAAAATAAATGGGCTGCCGAACTGGAAAGACTGTTTACACTGAAGTATACAGGTAATGACTTTAAACCTGAGGTTGCAGGTCATATTGATCATGTATTGGGAGAGTTCGCAAAACTAACCGGTTCCTGCCTGACTCAAACAAGAGTGCTGGGTATTTTGGACGAAATGCTGGATGAGGATTCCATCGTTGTGGGTTCCTCCGGAAGCTTGCCGGGAGACATGCAAAGGATGTGGAGATCTAAGAAGCCGAATACTTATCATATGGAATACGGTTATTCCTGTATGGGATATGAGGTTAATGCAGCTTTGGGAGTTAAGCTGGCAAGACCTGAAAGTGAAGTATACAGCCTGGTAGGAGATGGTTCTTACATGATGCTTCACTCTGAACTTCCGACTTCAATTCAGGAAGGCAAGAAAATAAATGTGATATTGTTTGACAATATTTCTTTTGGATGCATTAACAACCTTCAAATGGGACACGGAATGGGAAACTTCGGAACGGAGTTCAGGTATAGAAATCCTGAAACAGGAAAGCTGGACGGAGACCTGATGGTAATTGATTTTGCCAAGAACGCAGAAAGCTATGGCTGTAAAACATATAAAGTACGGACAGAGGAAGAGTTAAGGGCTGCTTTGGAAGATGCCAAAAAACAGACTGTATCCACTCTTCTGGATATAAAGGTTTTACCTAAAACAATGACCCATGATTATGAATCCTGGTGGAGAGTTGGAAATGCCGAAGTAGCTGAAAAGGAGAATATTATAAAAGCAAATCAGAAAATGAAAGAAGAACTAAGTAAGGCAAGAAAGTACTAATGTGGATTTTATGCTTACAAAAAAACGGTGATTAGCTTGAAAACGTTATTTTCATCCCTTAATAAAAAAATTAAGGGAATTATTTTGCTTATTATTACATCAATATTATGGAGCTTTGGAGGTTTGCTCATTAAATCAGTAAGTACACATCCTTTAGCAATTGCTGGTATAAGGAGTGGTATTGCAGCAGTTCTTGTTTTGATTATAAAAGGTAAGCCAAAGCTTAATAGGTCTTTAGCGCAGATTGGAGCTGCTTTATCCTATGCAGCAACAGTATTATTAATAGTATTAGCCAATAAAAATACTACTGCTGCAAACGTAATATTGATCCAATACACCTCACCTATATATGTTGCACTATTAGGGAGATGGTTACTGAAAGAAAAAGTAAAACTTTTAGACTGGATTACAATATTTATTGCTCTTAGTGGAATGGTACTAATCTTTATTGGTAAAGTTGATGTAAATGGTTTATTGGGAAATATTCTGGCAGCAGGCAGCGGAATTTCATTTGCTTTACTAACAATATTCATGCGCATGCAAAAAGATGGTTCACCAACTGATTCAGTAATAATGGGCAATGTATTGGCGACTATTATTGGAATTCCTTTTATTATTAATGACTTTCCTGATATGGAAGAATGGGTGTTTCTAATATTAATGGGTATCTTTCAGCTTGGTTTACCGTATATATTATATTCGTGGGCTATCAAGCATGTAACTGCCCTTGAGGCAAGTATGATATCTATTATTGAGCCGATATTAAATCCTGTATGGGTATTTCTATTGCTAGGTGAAGTGCCTGATAAAAATACACTTGTTGGAGGATTTATTGTAATTATGGCGATTGTAGGAAGATGGATTTTTGATTACATATATAATTATAATGTTTCAAAATACCAATATTTATTACAACATAACAGTGATTGGATAGATGAAAGAAATACTACTAGAATATAGTTGTACAAATACAAAATATTAATTTTTATTATATTTGGTGCTTATATTAGTGCTTATATTGGTACTTATTTATATTATTATCATAAATTATGAATAACATTACTTGAAATCAAATTCTAATATAGCTCTGTTAACTTAGTATGAAAGAAATGAAACCTGAAAAACTTCTAGTAGGTCTAAAAAGGAAAAAACCTACAAATGGAAGCCACTAAATGTAAGATAACACGAAAAAAAGAGAAGTGCAAGGTCTTTGAAAAATAGGTTTGTGTCAAGTACTAGTGGGCAAATTTTTCATTTTTCCTTGTAGTAAGAATATGCCAGTACTTTTTTACTTGGTTTGATCTTACTTACCGCATTTATTCCACGGTTCCCTTGACAACGAGCCTCT
>DULL01000071.1 GCA_012840395.1 Clostridiaceae bacterium
CCAGCTATTTTATGTCTACTACGCATAGGTGGTCTTGTTGTTATGCCTTTTTTGCTGCCAGGAGTTTTAGGAAATTTTTAAAGATTTTTTCTTAAAAACTCTTGACTTTTATTAGCTGGTCTTTTTTCTACCGAAATTATGATGTCCTCACTGTCTATTTCGAGAAGTCTACTGATTATTTCCTCAACCTGATCCTTTATTTTTTCATTAACAATCTGTTCTTCATCAAAGTCTTCACTATCCTTTATTTCAATTCTTTCAACACGAAAAATGTTGCCCCTGCTATTACCGGCTTCTTCTTCAATATTAAATTTGATAAATACCTTCTTTATTTCTCCAAAGGTATTCGATGTATAATCTTCATCAATTAGAATTTCAGCTTCAATATTTGATATCCCATCTACTTTCTCTAATCTTTGTACAATATTATCCGTCAGCTTTTTCTTATATACTTCTGATACCTGTTTCATCTGTTCTTCTTCCATTATCTTGCTATTATATTCAAGTTCCTTTTCATTAATTACTTTACTGTTAATTATTTGGAAATCTTCAAGTTTTCTACTGTCCAGGGCATTTCCTGCAAAAGGCTCAATAAGTACAATTATAAGAATGAAACCAGATACCAGATTAATAAATTTCTTCAGTTTGCCTGAAGGAATAAGAATTTCCAGCAATACCAGGAACATGACCAGGGTAATGATATTAAGTACCCAGCCTTTGAGGAATTCTACCACCTATCCACCTCCTTTACCTTATCATGGTACTTATATTACCTGCTGCGATTATTGCAGTTACAGAAATAATAAACATGAATGCTACAGATACTATAAGTCCGATTATGTATGTGAGAGAACTGCTTATTTCATCGATGCATTTGGTTATTCTTTTCTCTGAAACAGGCTCTATCAGTACACAGGTTATCTTGTACAAAAAGATTAATGCTGTGATTTTTAATATTGGAACCAAACATATAGCCACAATAACTGCCATCACTGCAACACCAGCTGCATTCTTTATAACAAGCGCACACCCTATGACCGTCTCAGCTGCATCTGCAAGGTACTTTCCTGCTACCGGAACAAATGTGCTTATTGCGAACTTGGCAGTTTTTCCTGTCACACCATCTACAATTGCACCAACAGATCCCTGGATAGTAATTATACCAATAAAAACTGTCAGAATCAGTCCTAGAATCGCAGTTGTTACCTGTTTTATTGTACCTGTAAGTTTGGATAGCTGAACCTTTTCTGAAATATTGCCTATAAGCGCCAATATTGTTGATAATAGAATTACCGGCATAAGCACAGATTTAATAATTGTAGCAACTGCTCCGATAATACCAAATACTATAGGCTGGAAAACCCCTCCGGCAGTTATGTTTCCTCCTGAAACAAGTAATGTTATCAAAACAGGCATAGTAGCATACATAAAATTAACCATGTTCTCAACAATAGCTGTGGCAAGATTAAGGCAGGAATAAAAACTTTCTACCATAATAGATACAATTACAATGTAACAAGCAAAAAAAGCCAGTTCTCCAACACTCTCACTAAGAAATGATGTCTGCAGGTTCTTTAGCAAAGCGCACAATACTGCCAGAATGATTACCTGAGCCATAATATTTATATTTGAATATATTTCACGAAATAAGTATCTGGAAATGCTGTTCAACAACCCAATAAAGCTAAATTTGAAATTACCTCTGGCACCTTCACGAAAAATATCTACAGGATCGAAATCTTCTATAATTTCACCTGTTTCATCATCGGTATACTGTTTTAAGTATTTTTCCAGTTCTTTATATTTATCTTGCTTTAATTGCTCTTCTATAATCTCCTGATTGTCTGTTTCGGATTCATTCTCTTCTCCAGCCGCTTGGGATGATAAAGGCATTAGAATTGCTTGCAGGTATAAAACTATCAGAAGAGCAACCATTAAGTTAATTGGCCTTTTTTTATTAGATCCCTTCTCTAATTTTCTCTTTATATATCTTTTGTATCTCACAGTTTCTTCCTCCAAAAGAAGTACTTTATTTTACTCATTTACGGCAATATCTTCGCTATGAGATCTAATAATGAAGCTATTATAGGAAATGCCAGTGCCGCAATAATCAGTTTCCCTGCAAGCTCAATCTTTGCAGCTATGGAGGCTTCTCCTGCGTCTTTACAAACTTCAGCGCCGAATTCCGCTATGTACGCAATGCCTATTATCTTGAAGAGTGTGCTTATATACCTCGTATCAATGCTCACTTTTTCTGTAAAAGTATTTAATAGTTCAAGAATTGCAGATAATTTTGAAACCGAGAGAATGAATATTGCAATTCCTACCACAATGCTTATCAGGACAGCGATTTCAGGTCTTTCTTTCTTTATAAGCATGATCAGTATCGTGGCAATAACACCCAAACTAACGATTTGCAATATTTCCATTTATAGCCTCCATTATCCAGAAAAATATACACTCATGCTGCTTAACAATGGCAATTAGAAAAGTAATGTGACTTAGAAATTAAACAGAGTCTTTATAGTATCAAATAGTTTTACAATTTCCTTAATTACTAAAGTTAGTACAATAACAATACCTGCTATTGTTACCATGGTTGCGTGCTCATCACGCCCTGATCTGCTAAGAACCTGGTTTAATACTGATACCAGTATACCAATAGCCGCAATTCTGAATATCAAGTCAATTCCCATTTTTATTCCCCTTACAAAAGTACTATTACTATAGCTAAACCACCTAATAATCCAAGCTTTCTGTACAAAGACTCATTTTTCTTTCTCATTTCTTCAGCCTTTTCTTCCTGAATTTTCAGCCTGCTTATTAAATGTCTGATATTACTGATTTGTCCGTCTTTGTCGGTACTTCCCAGGATGTTTCCGAATTGCAAAAGTATCTCCTGGTCTTCATTATTTAAAGAAGTGTTTTTTATATTGTCTCTTACTGCTTTTTCCCATGCTTCTTTTGCGCCATACCCTCCAGAGCTCTCAAGATTTTTTATTGTTTCTATGAAGAATTCTCTAACTTCACTATTTGAGGTCTTGTAAAGTTTTTCAAAAGCACTGGCTAATACGCTTGATAAGAATCTTATTTCATTCTCAAAAATCTGCATGAGAATCTGCAATTCCCTAAGTTGCGCAGGTCTCCTGGAATATTCCCTGGATATGGAGTAACCTAATATGGAGGATGAAGCAATTATCATGATACTTGCCAGAAATTTAAGCATGCTTAATGACCCCTTTTGTAAATAATATGCATAGTTGAACCATCAATTACTTCTTCCAATGTTCCAGGTCCATTGGCATTACTCAGTACAATGAATCTTTCAAATGCTTTTTCCTCAATCAGACTCAATACCTCCCGCCTGCTCTTTAATTCAGAAATATTAAATCCATGGGCCGAAGCCAGGATTTTAACGCCTGCATTAAGTACTGATATTATTGCCTCCTTGTCACCATAGCCTCCTATTTCATCAGTTATTATTACCTGCGGTGACATAGCCCTGATCATCATAACCATTCCTATGGATTTAGGGCAGCCATCCAGAACGTCGCTTTGTACGCCTATATCATGCTGAGGTAATCCTTTGAAGCAAGCGGCTATTTCCGACCTTTCATCTACTATCCCGATTTTCAATCCCGGAATACCTTTCTCAGGGCAACCTTCGCTAAGCAGTCTTGCCATATCTCTCAGCATCGTTGTCTTACCGCATTGAGGGGGTGAAACTATCAATGTATTAAATATACTGTTACTCCCGTTCAATACATATTTAATTACTTCAGTTGAACAACCAGGAACCTCCTTTGAAATTCTTATATTTAGTCCTGAAATATCTTTTATATTTTTTACATAACCATCTTCCATTACAGTTTTACCCGCTATTCCAACCCTATGTCCACCTTTAAGGGTAATATAGCCTCTTCGGATCTCCTCCTGATAAGCATAAACAGAGTTTTCAGTTATTAGTTCAAGAGTTTTTATTATTTCATTCTGTTCAACAACATATGAGCCCTTGTCCATTCTGCTGAGAGTACCATCTGCACTCACAAACCAACTGCCGCCATAATTTTGGACCATCAGGGGGCGTCCGGCTCTAAGTCTTATCTCTTCCATTAATCTTAAACGCTGAATACCCACATTTTGCAGTACTTTTCGTATTTCCGGAGAAATAAACTGGAGTATATCTCTTTCAATATTTCTTGCCCCAGGGATAAATAATGTTCTTTTATCTTTAGCTATCATTTTCAACCTCAAACCAAACTTTATTTTCTTAGAATATTAATATTTATCTTTGTCCATTTTTATGACAACAAAAAAGCCGTAAGTTAAATTTAACTCACGGCTTTTCACACGGGAAGCACGGGGACGGTTCTTCTGCTTCCGTTTTGACGGAAGCAGAAGAACCGTCCCCGTGCTTCTCCCAGCTCTTTGTGCTGTTAGAATTATAAAAATACTCCACGATATTTCCTTGCTTTTACTACTCTATCAATTGCAACAATGTATGCGCCCATTCTCAGGGATACTTTTTCTTCCTCAGCCTTATTCCATACACTGGCAAAAGCTTTCTTCATTATATGCTCAAGCTTGCTGTTTACTTCTTCTTCACTCCAAGCCAGATTCTGGATGTTTTGTACCCATTCAAAGTACGAAACAACAACGCCACCAGCGTTAGCAAGGATGTCAGGCACTACCTTTATTCCTCTTTCTTCAAGAACTTTATCGCCCTCAACTGTAGTAGGTCCGTTTGCTCCTTCTACAATAACCTTAGCTTTAAGTTTTGAAGCAATATCCTCGTTTATTTGATTTTCCAATGCAGCCGGCACAAGAACATCAACATCGGCTGTCAATAATTCTTCATTACTAATGCGGTGTGCTCCTTCAACTTCATAGTCCTTCAACAGTTTTCCTCTATTGCTGCTCAGGAATTTGCAAACTGCATCAATATCAAATCCGTCCTCTTTATACATTCCGCCGGATACATCTGAAATTGCTACAATCTTAAATCCTTCTCTGTATAAAAGCTTTGCCGCATTGCTTCCTACATTACCCATTCCTTGAATTGCCACCCTTGTCCCTTTGGCAGGCATTCCAAGCCTGGCCAGGATTTCTTTAACAGTAATCATTATGCCTCTTCCGGTTGCCTCTCCTCTTCCTAAAGAACCACCTATTTCAATAGGTTTCCCTGTTACTACTCCACATGCTGCATAACCGTTGATAGTACTGTATGTATCCATTATCCATCCCATAACCTCTGGATTTGAACCAACATCAGGTGCAGGAATATCTTTTTCAGGTCCGATTATCGGAGCAATGGCTGCAGTATATTTTCTTGTGAGTCTTTCCAATTCACCCCTTGATAATTCATAAGGATTAACCTTAATCGCACCCTTTGCGCCACCAAAAGGAATATTGACTACTGCACATTTAAAAGTCATCCAGGCTGCCAGAGCCTTTACTTCATCAAGGTTAACATCCTGATGGTAGCGGATGCCACCCTTACCTGGACCTCTTATAGTAGAGTGCTGTATTCTATAACCGTCAAATACTTTAACACTACCATCGTCCATTTTTATTGGCAGCGATACCTTGAGCTCTCTTTCAGGATACTTGATTTCAATATAATCATTTTCTTCAAGATTAAGCTTTCTTGCTGCTTTTTCGAGCACTTCCAGCATATTTTCATATGGATTATACTCTTTGCTCATTTTATACCCCCCAAATTGATAAGTTAAATAATAGTCGTACAAAAACTACAGAAATACCTGTATTCCTGCAGTTAATAAAATATATTCCAATTGTTCTCCCTTAATTTGAACAGAGTACTAATGGTGTAAACTAATTAAAATTGCATACAAAAAAGAGAAAACAAATGTGAGACAATATCATCAAATTTGTTTATATACACAATGAAGAATTTTAGATATAAGATATATTACCAATTTTTTTGAATTCCATGGCAACACCTCGATTTATTAAATTATATCACAAGGTTACTGCTTATTCTATATAAATATTATAAATTTGTGAAAAATTATACAAAAATACCGAATTTTTTTCATAAAAAAAGCTATGCATTCCAAATATGGAATGTATAGCTTATGGAATGTATAGCTCAAGAAGTTGTTCATTCTTCTCAATATTCCAGTAAAAATACCCCGACAATCTTAGCTAACCTAACCAATTCATCACAATCTATAAACTCATCTGTCTGGTGCGCTCCTCCATATTCGTCAAAATCCCTTCCTATGCCAAAGCTTATGGCACGAGGGCTCCCATATTTTATAAAAAGTGAAAGATCTGACAAGCAAGAACCGCAAACAGTAAGTGGTCCGTTTCCAATCTTTTCAGACACCTCATTAAGCAGTTTTATAACAGGATTATTATCTTGGGAGGGTGCGTAATGGAAAAATCTAGTAGTTGGTTTTATTTCTACCAGTTCCAATCCCAAAGCATCAAGTTTTGGCTTAAGAACTTCTTTCATTAATTTAAACTCTTCCTGAATCTCTTTTTCTGTCTTTGTCGTATAAAACACAACATTAATATAGCCAACATCCAGGTCATTTCCAGCCTTGCCCGCAGTAAACTCCATTATCCTCATGGAAGTATCAGGAATAACAGTTCCGGTATAATGGGGATCTGCAGATATTTCTTGCAGACGTCTCTCCTTAAATTTAAAAAATTCTTCTTTTACCAGAAAAAGCCCATCAGCAACAACTGCACATGAATCCACAGGTGTCTTTGATCGTACTGTAGCTTTTACAACCTGGCCTCCGATCGCACAATTCCATATTTCAAATTTTTTACAATCCATATTTAAGTAGTCATCGCAGGGATATTTAAGGCAAGAAGCAAGTGCGCCGTTACCTCCGCCGTGCTCTTCATCTGAATAAGCTGTAAAGAACAAATCATAGTCAAGGATAATTCCTAAATCCTTTAATAGTCTCATTAGAAAAATGGCAACAGCAATACCATATTTGTCATCACAAGCACCTCTCCCCCAAATACGCCCGTCACGGATTATTCCTCCCAAGGGTGGAACACTCCATTTTGATTCATCCCCAACAGGCATGGTATCAGAATGTGCCGCAAGCATAAGCTTTCTTTTAGGTTCTTTACTTTGACCGGCCGCCAAATAATTCCCAGGAATCCAGGCAGTAACATTAGGCCGGTTATGTAACGATCTTCCAGGCAGATAATCAGGATGTGAAGTCATTCCTTCTACCGAGTCCGGAGAATATAAATCTGCCTGGACTCCCATGTCTTGAAATAGTTTAAGAATGTACTGCGCACATTCTAGTTCGTTTCCATAGGAACCAAAGTTTTCAGAATTTGTTTGGATTAGTTTAGAAAGTATATTAAAAAGTTCATCTTTCCGCTCTTCAATTGCGTTAATTAATTTTTCATGTAAATCGTTCATGATACACCAACCTATTCCTAATTTTGGGGCATAAAAGCATGAAAGCATGGGGACGGTTCTTCTGCTTCCGTCAAAACAGAAGCAGAAGAACCGTCCCCATGCTTCAAAATGTATTATTCTTCATCGTCACTGCTATATTCTTCACAGCAGCAATCATCATGATCAATCTCTATTTCACCGTCACATTCAGGACACCGCAGGGTATTATCATCTTCAAGCATGTCTTCATAAACGTCAAATTTCTCTTTACAATGCGGGCATTCTATCTCTCCGATGTATTCAACATCGTCTTCTTCATCTTCATTCTCATCTTCATAGTCTTCAAACACAATAGTCTCGAGTTCTGCAAGATCTTCATCAATACTATCAATATGTTCACTCATTTCATCCTGAGTTTCCTGCAAATAATCAATCTCACCAGCTATATCATCTAAAACTTCAATTATTGCTTTAAGTAACTTACCTTCGTTTGTTGCATCTCCTATCTGCATACCGTCAGCAAGGCCTTTTAAGTATGATACTCTCTCCTTAATAAACATTCTCAAGCACCTCCCATTATCTATATTATAGTCTTAATTCTCTTACCATTATACTATTTCCCATATAATATAAATCTTATACTCTTTCAATATACTCTCCGGTTCTTGTATCTATCCTTATTATGTCTCCTTCATTTACAAACAACGGAACTTTTATGGTGGCACCTGTTTCTACAGTTGCAGGCTTTGTAGTTCCGGTAGCTGTGTCTCCCTTGAAACCAGGTTCGGTATGAGTAACTTCCAGTTCTACAAAAGTGGGAGGCTCAATTCCAAAAATATTACCTTTATATGAGAGTATTTTTACTATCATATTTTCTTTGACAAATTTTAAGTGATCTCCAATCTGCTCAGAACTTAGAGGCAACTGTTCGAAGGTTTCTGTATCCATAAAATAATATAATTCACCATCATTATACAGATATTGCATATCCCTTCTATCTATATGAGCTTTGGGCATTTTATCGGTAGGAGCAAATGTTTTTTCAATTGTAGCACCAGTAACAATGTTTTTCAGCTTGGTTCTTACGAAAGCTGCTCCTTTTCCTGGCTTTACATGTTGAAATTCTACAACCTGATATACCTGTCCATCCATATCAAAAGTAATTCCGTTTTTAAATTCTCCTGCAGATATCATTTAAATGTTCCTCCTTTATAAAAAAATAAACAAATTAAATTTAACCAACCAATTAAGCAAATCACACTAAATTATAACCAATTACTACAAAATTATATAAATTATATTAGATTAAAAACAGCCTAATATCAAGTACATTATTAATATATGTTAATTATATCCTTTCAAATTTATGTTGAATAGTGTTTTACCAAGTATTTTGCAGTGTTTTTTTATAGTATTATCATCTCTTTTGTTGCTCCTGTTAAAACTATAGGTGAGTTATCATTAATTACAATCATATCCTCTATCCTCACTCCACCCAGGCCGGTTATATATATGCCAGGTTCAACGGTCACAACCATTCCGTTTTCCATTTCTGTATTTCCTGCATAGGGTGAAAATCTTGGTTCCTCATGTATTTCAAGGCCTACCCCATGGCCAAGGCCATGACCGAAATTTTCTCCATAGCCTGCTTTTGTAATAATATCTCTTGCAATATAATCTACTTCCGAACCTTTCATGCCTTTGGCTGCTTTTTCCAATGATTTTTGTTGAGCTTCTAATACAATAGAATATATATTTCTTAGCTCTTCATCTGCTTTACCTAAAAAAAATGTACGGGTTATGTCGGAACAATATCCTTTATATAAAGCTCCATAGTCTAAAGTAACAACATCTCCAAACTCCAACTTTTTTTCTGAAGCAACTCCGTGAGGCATCGCTGCGCGCTTTCCTGATGCGACTATAATATCAAAAGATGCACTGGCAGCACCCTGTTTTCTCATAAAGTATTCAATCTCAGCAGCTACTTCTATCTCAGCCATTCCGGGCTTGATAAATTTAAGTATATAAGCGTATGCATTATCAGCTATTTCAACTGCTTTTTTTATAGTATTTATTTCTTCCTGATCTTTTATAATTCTTAAGTTTTCCAATATACCATTAAGTGGTACCAACTCCATATTCCCTAATTTTTCTTTGTATTCCATTAATCTGCCAAAAGGTATGGCCATTTCTTCAAAACCCAGTGTTTTTATATTTCTGTCCAGCAGAATATTAGAAACAAAGTCTGACAATGTACCTGAATACTTAATAACCTGAAAATCAGGTGACTGTTTTTCCGCCTGCTCTACATATCTGAAATCCGTCACAAGCAAAGCTTCATCTTTAGTAATAATCAAATTGGCGGAAGTACCTGTAAAACCGGATAAGTAAAAATAATTTTCACGCTTTGTTACCAATACGGCATCCAGGTTTTTTTGAATCATCTTTTCTCTCAGTTTCTTTAACCTGTTTTCAATATGAAGCATTCTTTGTCTTCTCCTTCCAAATCATATGAATAAAAATCATTTAAACACTATACTTAATCGGCGAATAATTTGCAGGCATGAACTGCAAGAATATAGCTCCCGACTCCGAATCCACTAATCTGTCCTTTGCATACAGGTGAAATAACAGACTTGCTTCTAAATTCCTCTCTGTTATATATATTTGACATATGAACTTCAATAACTGGTATATCAACTGCTTTAACAGCATCCCTGATTGCAATGCTGTAATGAGTGTAGGCACCTGCATTTAGAATAACTGCGAAATATTCCTCCCTGGCTTTATGTATCAGGTCAATAATGTCACCCTCATGGTTGGATTGAAAGAAATCAACACTAAACCCTATTTTATTCGCTTCCTGCCGCACCATTTCTTCTATATCTTTCAGAGTTGCAGAACCATAAACATCTCTTTCCCTTGTTCCAAGAAGATTTAGATTTGGGCCGTTTATTACAAGGATTTTTTTCATAAATATTTCATCACCCACTTTTTCTAACTCGTATTATATTAATCTAAAAAACATTTTACATTTTATTTAATAAGTTTTCATATATTTTTTTCATCTTGAGAGCATCCTCTGCCATGAAATCTCTTGATTCACAAATAATTACCGGCTCCATTTTCTTCTTAATCAAAACCACTGCCAGATGTTCAAACTCAGGACCATACTGGGTATCTTCCATTGTCCAGTGTTTTTTTTCTCCTCCTTGTGAATATTCCACACGGCTAAAATGTATATGCAACCTTTTCATTCTCTCTGTTCCCAATTCATTTCCTATATAATCTATAATATTTTCAAAGTCCCGGGGAGTATTCAGTGAGCCCATTCCTCTGGCATGAATATGTCCAAAATCAATAGTTGGAATTAGTCTTTCATCTATTTTGCACATCTCCACAATTTCTTCAATGGTACCGAGCTGGTTTACCTTGCCAAGAACCTCAGGGCAAATGGTAATATGAGAAAGGCCCATGGAATCAGCCTCTTTTATAGTATCTCTCAGAACCTGTATTGCCAGTTCCAAGGCAAACCTTCTATCCATTTTTGTACATGATCCTGTATGGACTACCACCCTTTCTGCCTGCATCCAGTTGGCAACTTTCATGGTATCAAGAATATAATTCTTGGAATTAGTGCGTTTGCTCTCCTCCTGGCTTGAAAGGTTTATATAGTAAGGAGCATGAATACTAATGAATACATTGTTTTTTAATGCTTCTTCTCCTATTGCCTTTGCGGTAGATTCTCTTATATTCACACCTCTGTTACACTGGTATTCATAGGCGTTAAGACCCATGCCGGCAAGCCAGCCGGGCATCTGCAGAGACGATTTAAAGCCTTGGTCATAAAAACTTTGTGAATTCCCCGAGGGGCCAAATCTTATCATCTTTTTCTCCCTTCATCAATATTTACAATTATTATACATTTTGTTTTCAACAAATATTAGTTTTCTATAAATTTATGTCTTATCATGTCCGGATGGAACAATCTCTTCCATATAATTCTTCAGTTCCATCACGGCACTCCCGGCCTTTCTAAATAACCCATATACTTTTAAATTATCCCTAAAATAGAATACCTAAATACCATTTTAAAATGTCCCATCCCCATAAAAGCGTTACAAAAGTACCTGTTACAATGAAAGGTCCAAAAGCTATCGTGCTTTTCCTGTTCTTAACCCTGAAGATAATAAGAATGAAACTAGTGAATCCTCCAAGAAAGATTGACACCAGGAGAGCAACTATTGTCATTTTCCATCCCAGGAAAAAACCTATAGGTATGAATATCTTTACATCTCCCATACCTATGGCTTGATCAGTTTTATAAAACAATAATGCCGTCAGAGATGTCAAAAATAGAATACCCGAACCTGTTACTGCTCCAAGAATAGGGTTCCACCATTTCCTGTCACCGAATATTATAACAGGTTGGAACAGATTATATATAAACAAAAAAAATCCACCTGCCAAACCTGCCAGAACAAGTTTATCAGGTATTATTTTTTTATCGATATCTATAAATAGTACAACCAGTAGTATGCCCATTATATATATACATGCAAAAAAGTCAATACTAAGCCCATATTTTAAATATAAGAGCATATATGTCAAACCTGTCAGCAATTCTACCAAAATGCTTCTTATTCTGCATTCGGTATAAAATTTACAGTTTCGGTTTCTGGTAATTAAATGTTTAATTGAATCTACTATTGACTGATTCCTGGGAATGCTGTAAATGCATATATTCAAAAATGAGCCTACAAAAAGCCCTGCAATAAATATTAAAATAACCACGGCTATATTAGCAGTTGTAAAATTAACAGTGTAAATATTATTATTCATTATCTTTACAACACAAATATAAATTCTTCTAAAAAGTTATATATTCAAGTAGTTATATATATTTCAATAACAAATCCTGAACTTGTTCTGAAAGTGTGCTGGGTATTTTTGTATCCGTCCATATTTCATATGCTTGTATGCCTTGCGATATCAGCATTCCAAAACCATTAACTATGGTACAGCCACATTCTTCGGCTCTTGCAAGAAATAATGTTTTTCTTGGATTGTATATTACATCAAAAACTATCTGGTTTTTAGAAAATCTGAAATCCTTATTTAAAGGAGTTCTTTCTGTGTCCGGATACATCCCTAATGGAGTTGTGTTAACCAATATGTCTGCTTCAGACAGGGCTAATGTACTTTCCTTACTGTCCAGATTAACAGCCAGGGCAACATTCCCTATTTTATCATTTATCCTACTTGCTATTTCCTCTGCTTTTTGCAAGGTTCTGTTTATTATATATATTTTTCTGGATTCTTCAAGAGCAATTTTAACTGCAAGAGCTCTTGCCGTTCCTCCTGCTCCAATAATAGCAACGGTTTTGTCTTTAAATGTTGCCTTTGCCTCTTTGGTAAAGGACTGAACAAATCCCCTGGCATCGGTATTAAAACCAAATAATTTTCCTTCAATATTTTTAACTGTATTCACAGATCCCATAAGTTCAGCTTCTTCAGTTATCTCATCAAGATAGCTTATAATACTTTCTTTGTACGGGATAGTCACATTAAATCCAAGAACATTCAGACATTTTAGCCCTTTTACCGCACATCCCAGGTCACTTCCTTCAACTTTAAAAGGCACATAAATTATATTCAATCCCAGTTGCCTGCTTAAAGTATTATGAAGCTGAGGTGATATTGAATGCTCAATAGGATTTCCTATTATGCCAATTACTCTTGTTTTACCTGTAACCATGCTTTCAATGTCCATATTATACCACCCTTTAACCAGCTTCGGTTAAACTATCCATTAACTTATTAATAGTTTGTCAATAAATTTCTTTAGTCGGAACATTTACTAATAATCCACATAAAGATCTGACTAATAATTAATACTTATACAACTTTGCGGAACGCATCCTATAATCATGGTATTTTTTTAATATATATTTTTCAGGCCATCTTTTTAATTTAACAAAGAAAAATTCTTTTTTATGTAATGGCTTAACAAGTATGGTTAACATACCAAGCCTGTTTCCTCCATAAATATCTGTAAAAATCTGATCTCCTACTACTGCAGTCTCCTCAGGTTTTGTGCCCATTAGTACCATTGCTCTTTTATAAGCTCCCAGAAAGGGTTTTACCGCCCTGTGAATTGCATATACTTTTAATTTTTCATTAAATTTTTCTACCCTTTTTTTCGTTGCGTTAGATACAATACATATTTCAAATCCATTTTCCTTTAATCTTTCTATCCATTGAAATGCCTTGTCATCTGCTTCTGATACATGTGACGGAACCAGAGTATTGTCAATGTCCAAAATTAATCCCTTTATATTCTTCTTTTTTAACATGTCCAGATCTATATCCTGTACCTTGTCTAAATACGCATCTGGGAAAAAAATTTCTACCATTAAATACCTCCAGTAAATCTATTATATAGCGCAATGCACCTATAAAAGACTATAATCATAATGTAATTATGATTATAATAACAAATCATCAATATTATATCAATGCTTGAATAATCTTATTCCGGAGCATATAATCCTCCCGAGATCGTAGCTACCATTCTGCCACAACTCCATCAAAGGTACGCCATACCGGATTCTTCCAGTTGTGGCCGATCTTTGCCATCTCTTTCACTTTTTCTTCGTTCACAGTAATACCAAGGCCGGGCTTCATAAGTTTGCTTACATATCCCTGTTTGTATTCAAAAACTCCAGGATCTTCTAAATAATCAAGCAGATCTGCACCCTGATTATAATGAATTTCCAGGCTTTGTTCCTGAATAAAGGCATTTGGAGTACAGAAATCCAATTGGAGGCAAGCGGCCAATGCAATTGGACCTAACGGGCAGTGCGGAGCTACTGCAACATCGTAGGCCTCAGCCATCGCAGCTATTTTCTTTACTTCAAGGATACCTCCGGCATGGCTCAAATCAGGCTGAATTATATCTACTCCACCTGCATGCAGCATGTTTTTAAAGCCCCATCGCGTATAATTTCTTTCTCCTGTTGCTATGGGTATGCAGGTATGTCTTCGAAGCTCAGCGAAAACTTCCTCATTTTCTGTAAGTACTGGCTCTTCAACAAACATTAACTTGTAGGGTTCCAGTTCTTTCATCAACACTCGCGCCATAGCCTTATGTACACGTCCATGGAAATCTACTGCTATGTCCAGGCCGTATCCTACTTCATCTCTTATGGCACCTACCCGGTCAAGAACTTCCTGGACTTTTTTAAAGTTATCAATCCATGCAACTTCTTCGGTTGCGTTCATTTTTATGGCTGTATATCCCTGACTGAGCTTTTCTTTTGCAGCTTCAGCTACATTGGAAGGCCTGTCTCCACCAATCCAGCAGTATACTCTTACTTTATCCCTTACTGAACCTCCCAGCAGTTCGTAGACAGGTACATTTAAATATTTCCCTTTAATATCCCAAAGTGCTTGTTCAATACCAGAAATGGCACTGCACAAAATAGGGCCTCCACGATAAAAAGCACCGCGGTATAAAACCTGCCATATATCTTCAATATCATTTGCGTTTCTACCAATGACATATTCTTTCATTTCCTCTACAGCAGCCGCTACAGTATCTGCTTTCCCCTCGACAATAGGTTCTCCCCAGCCAACTAAGCCTGATTCTGTTGTGATTTTGAGAAACAGCCACCTTGGAGGCACTTTAAAAAGTTCCATAGTTTTAATCTTCACACTAATCCACCTGCTATTCTTAAAATTTAACTTTACATCATAATAACATGATACTTGAATTTATATGCAAAGTCTATTATTATTCTTGTACATAATTATCATGTTAATATATTATTTATTAAATAATCCATGTCATATTTTATTTTTTGTCATTCAATACTAGATTTTTGCTTTTAAAAGTAGCATAATAAATATAATTATATTATGTATTTATATACATTAATGAATTTTTTTATAATATTTATAATATTATTCTAGACTGTGAAAGGAGTTATATAATAATGTCTTTAAAGATAAGCATTCAAAAAACAAGTTCTCCAAAAGAAAAACCTGACCAGAATAAGCTAGGATTTGGAAAATATTTTACAGACCATATGTTCATTATGGATTATACAGAAGGAAAAGGATGGCATGATGCCAGAATAGTTCCTTATGGACCCTTAGAAGTAAATCCTGCTATTTCAGTTATTCACTATGGACAAGCAATTTTTGAAGGTCTTAAAGCTTACAGGACAAAAGAAGGAAAAATCTTACTGTTCAGACCATGGGAAAATATGAAAAGAATGAATGCAAGTGCTGACAGATTATGTATGCCGCAAATTGATGTTGATGGTGCTGTTGAAGCTATAAAAACTCTCGTGAATATTGATAAGGATTGGATTCCAACTGCAGAAGGCACTTCTTTGTACATAAGGCCGTTTATGTTTTCAACAGATCCCTATCTTGGAGTAAAACCTTCTTTAACTTATAAGTTTGTTATAATTCTGTCCCCTGTTGGCGCTTATTATCCCCAGGGAATCAATCCGGTAAGCATATATGTAGAAAATGAATATGTACGTGCAGTAAGAGGCGGAACAGGTGCAGCAAAAGCAGGAGGAAATTATGCTGCCAGTCTTAAGGCGCAAGCTATTGCTGAGAAAAAAGGTTACATCCAGGTTCTGTGGCTTGATGGTGTGGAAAGAAAATATGTTGAGGAAGTCGGATCAATGAATGTATTTTTCAAGATTGATGGAGAAGTTGTAACTCCGGCTCTTCAGGGAAGTATTTTACCTGGAATTACCAGGGCTTCATGCATTGAACTTCTAAAAAGCTTTGGCATAAAAGTTACGGAAAGAAAGATATCCGCACAGGAGTTATTTGATGCCCATGCCGAGGGAAAACTGGAAGAAGCTTTCGGTACCGGTACTGCCGCTGTTATTTCACCAATTGGAGAATTAAACTGGAACAACAATAAAATTATTATAAACGACGGCAAAATAGGCCAAATCTCCAAAAAGCTTTATGATACACTTACAGGTATCCAGTATGGTGTCCTGGAGGACAAATTTAACTGGACAGTTGAGGTATAACCTGAGAACAAGGATGAGAACAAAGGTGAAGCAAGGGGACGGTTCTTATGCTTCCACGGCTATGGAAGCATAAGAACCGTCCCCTTGCTTCTAAATTCTTATCATATTTTTTTATTTATCTAATAGAATTCTTATAGAAATAATTATAATCATAAAAAAGGGTTTTGGCATTGAAGGTTAAAAAGCCCATCTGGGTGTTATACTTAGATCAACTGTTATTACCTTTAATATGTATATTATTTATATTATTACTGATGTCTTTTTCCAAAACGGCAGTTGTATCAGCCTCTGAAGGACTGAGTCTCTGGATCAATATTGTATTCCCTTCCCTCTTTCCTTTTTTTGTAGCATCCTATGTATTAAACAGCACAGGTTTCATGAAAGCAGCAGGAGTGTTATTTGAACCTATAATGTGGCCTCTTTTTAAAATACCGGGCTGCGGATCTTTTGCTTTCGCTATGGGAATAACCTCCGGTTATCCCATGGGTGCTGTAGTGACTACTGGATTATATGAGCAAGGTCTGCTTACAAAAAATCAGGCTGAAAGGCTTTTGGCTTTTACCAACAACTCCGGTCCATTATTTATTATAGGTGCGGTCGCAACTGGAATGCTTGGGAAAGCAGGATTAGGCATATACCTGCTAGTTTGCCATGTTGCAGCATCACTTACCGTGGGTATAATTCTCAGATTTTTCAGGGACAGGGATGATCCCGGTAATAAGTCCGGCTCAAAAATAATAAAAAAATTTAAGAGAGAATTGTTTTCCACTGGGAAATCCAGAACAAATATAGGTATATTATTTGGTGATGCGGTTAAAAACTCAATTATGACCCTGTTTACCATTGGAGGATTCATAATTCTTTTTTCAGTAATTATTAACTTGCTGATAGAAACAGGATTTATAGAAAAAATTTCTGTAATAATATCAACGTTACTAAAACCACTCAAAATTGATACCAGTTCTATAATTCCGGTTATCAGCGGTTTTTTTGAAATTACTACAGGAGTTAATACAGCCAGTAAAACATTTTTTGGAAACCTTGCCCAGCAACTTTCTGTTATAAGCTTTATCATCGGATGGGCAGGACTTTCAGTGCATTTTCAGGTATTTAGCATTATCAGTAGAACTAATCTTTCATTAAAGCCTTATTTGTTCGGAAAGCTTCTCCATGGAATATTTTCAGCTACTTATGCCTGGGCTGGCATAAAAATTTTAGGATTTCCTGTTGAACAAATAAAAGAGGTATTTGGGCAGGAATACTCTGATGGTACAATCAACTGGTATTTAAGTATAATGTCATCCTGCAAATACCTTTTTATTACTTTAGCGGTTATTGGGACCATAATTATATTGTCTTGCCTGTTTAAGCCGGCCTATCCCAGAACAAAGCTAAAGAGCAGGGTATAGAACTGACTTATTTTAATTCTTGCCTGTTCATCCTTATCACGTTCAGTGCATCATTAAGTATCTTTTCTACATTATTAAGCATTTCATCAGCATATTCTTTGGTACCCAGCCTGATTTCCCTTGCACCTTTCTGTGCATTGGCAATAATCTCTTCAGCTTGCTCATATGCTTTTCTGGTAATTTCATGTTCATCAACAAGGGCAGCCAGTTTTTCTTCAGCCTGCTTCTGATATTCACTTGCTTCTTTCTGTGCTTCCAACAGAATTCTCTGTCTTTCTTCTGTTATCCATTTTGCCTGTTTGATGTCGTCAGGAAGTTTAAGCCTGATTTCTTTAATTATCTCTAACAATTCTTCCTTGTCTACAAGAGATTTGCCTGAGAATGGCAGGGTTATACTCCTTTCAACAACATCCTCCAATGTTTCAAGAATTGATAATATTTCCATTGCTTTCCCTCCCCGTTTTCATCACACAGAATAAACGCCGTCATATTCATATTATTTTGTAAATTTTTCCATTACCATATCTATAATACAATCCGGAACCAGTCCTTCAATATTGCCTCCTAATCTGGCCAGTTCCCTGACTGCACTTGAGCTTAAAAATGAGTAATTTATATTGGTCATCATAAACATGGTCTCAATATTAGAATCTAAACTCTTGTTCAGTAGAGCCATCTGGAATTCATACTCAAAATCAGACACAGCTCTTAAACCTTTAATAATTACACTGGCTCCCTTCATTCTTGCAAAATCTATCAGGAGACCTGAAAAGCTATCCACTTCAATGTTTTTTCTTCCTTCAAATACTTTATTTATTAATTTTAGCCTTTCATCCAAAGTAAACACAGGTACTTTGCTTTTATTGACAAGTACAGCCACTATAACCTTGTCAAACATTTTGGCTGCTCTTTCAATTATATCAACATGTCCATTTGTTATGGGATCAAAACTCCCAGGGCATACACAGATTTTCAACTTCATTACCGTCCTGTTCTGTAAAATGTTATAGCCGTATCTCCATATTTTCTGCTATCTTTAATACTTAAGCAATTTATTTCTTCTGGCAATTTGTGCCGACTATCATGCTCAGCCACAATTATGCCATCTTCATTTAAAATACCGCTTTTTGTAATTTCAGCAATAGTATCCTCCAGGACACCGGATTGATAAGGAGGATCCAAAAATATTATGTCAAATTTCCTGTTTTTATCTTTCAGTTTTTTAATTACACTTAAAGCTTGTCCGGTAATTACCTCACCTTTAGTTTCAAGCTTTGTGTGTTTCAGGTTTTCCATGATTATCCTTGAACACTCACGGTCTTTGTCAACAAACACTGCAAACCTGGCCCCTCTGCTTAAAGCTTCAATACCAAGGTTTCCGGTTCCTGCATATAAATCCAATATATCCGAATCAATTACAGAGGCTGACAAAATGTTGAAAATGGATCCTTTTATCTTGTCAGATGTGGGCCTTGTGGAAGTTCCCTTCGGTGTTATTAACTTATGTCCTTTTGCAGTTCCTGAGATTACCCGTAAAATATAAATACCTCCGTGAGTATTGCATTATTCTGCTAATAGTTTATAATGTTATTTTATATTATGTACCCTATTTGTCAATAATAGAATTCCTGAAATAGGAAGCTAAAATTCTTTAAAGCCGGGTCATGCCTTATTATTTCTCCCGCTGCCTCCTGAACTTTTTTAAGAATATCCAGATCCTTGTACAAATTTGCTATTTTCAAGTCAGGAAGGCCATGTTGCCTGGTCCCCATAAATTCTCCCGGGCCCCTTAGTTTCAAATCTTTTTCTGAAATCAAAAAGCCGTCATTGGTCTTCTGCATTATTTTCATTCTCTCCAATGCAACAGAAGATTTGCTCCTGTTATATAAAATGCAATAAGACTGATGAGTTCCTCTTCCCACTCTCCCTCTTAGCTGATGAAGTTGGGCAAGTCCGAACCGTTCAGCATTTTCAATAACCATTATTGTTGCATTGGGCACGTTTACTCCTACCTCAATTACAGTGGTTGAAATCAATATATTTATACTTCCCTCTACAAATTTTTTCATAACTGATTCTTTTTCATCAGGTTTCATTTTTCCATGGACAAGACCAACCTTTAGTCCAGAAAATTCTTTTGCTGATACTCTTTCTGCCAGTTGAACGGCAGAAGTTCCTTCTATAACTTCAGATTCTTCAACCAAAGGGCACACAATATATACTTGCCGCCCTTCCATCACATTTTTCCGGATAAAACTGTTAACCCTGTCTCTCATGGAATCATCAACCACATATGTTTTTACAGGTATTCTTCCGGGAGGAAGTTCGTTAATTATTGAAATATCCATATCACCGTAAAGAATCAGGGCGAGAGTGCGTGGTATTGGTGTTGCAGTCATTACTAATACATCAGGGTTATTTCCCTTTTGAGAAAGTACAGCCCTTTGTCTTACTCCAAAACGATGCTGTTCGTCAGTTACGACTAATCCAAGATTATTAAAAACTACCCTGTCCTCCAGCAAAGCATGGGTACCAATTACCACATCCAACTCCCCTGTTTCAATTTTATCAAGAATTTCAGCCCTTTCTTTTTTCCCTGTACTTCCTGTTAACAAAGCAATACTTATACCTGTTTGGGATAAAAGTTCATTAACCGATTTAAAATGCTGTTCAGCAAGGATTTCTGTCGGAACCAGCAGTGCTCCCTGATATCCGCTTTTAGCAGCTTTATATAAAGCTGCCATAGCTATTACAGTTTTACCTGAGCCTACATCACCCTGTATCAGCCTGTTCATCACCTTTGGACTTTCCATATCACCTATTACTTCATCAAGAACTTTTTTTTGGGAATTAGTCAGTTTGAAGGGCAAAATGCCGCAGAAATCCTCAATATCTATATCCTTGCTGAACTCAATACCTTTACTGGTATTAAGCTTATTCTTTATATAATACAGTCCAAGCTGAAGCCTCAACAGTTCTTCAAAAACCAGCCTGTACCTTGCATGCCTGAAATCCTCATCACTTTTGGGAAAATGTATATTTTCAACAGCATACTGAATATGACATAGATTATATTTTTTTCTTATCCAATCAGGTATTGAATCAACCAGCTCATGAGCTGCCACTTCAAGTGCTTCCCTGATAATTGATCTTAAGACATTCTGGGTAAGTTTCGCAGTAGTTGGATAAACAGGCACTATTCTGCATACTTTTTCCATACTGCCATTATTATTTAATTTTTCGTACACAGGATTTTGTACGGTAATTGTATTATAATTTTTGCTTATCTTTCCGAAAAAAATATATTTTTCGCCTACCCGGAACACATTTTTTAAAAAACTCTGATTAAACCATACTGCTGTGATGGAGGCATTTTCTTCTTTTATTAGTACCTTTTGAATTGTCATTCCTCTTCTTGGCCTGCTTTCAATAACAGTTGAAGCAATTATTCCTTTAAAGCCGGCCATTTCACCATCTTCCAGTTCTCTGATTTCCTTGATCCGGCTTCTGTCTTCATAGTCCCTGGGATAGTATGTAATAAGATCTTCTATAGTAAATATGCCCAATTTGTTCAGCAGGGCGGCTCTGGAATTCCCGACGCCTTTAATTTGCGTTACAGGTTCTTTAAGTATACTTATTTTATCTTCCTCCATTTACTATTTGTATGATAAAACTTATAATACTGTTATTATTTTATATTAATTATATCCATTTTACCAGGATGACAAAAAACATGTACCATCCATAAAATGTGATTATAGTGAAAATTGCTATAAAAACCCTTGCAGAGTTAATTAATAATATGTTAAAATGGTTATTGTTTTATGAGATTATACATTAATAATTAATATTTAGTAAAGTTTAGTTTCCCCGAGTTGCTCGAAGGAGGTGCAGATAAATGGCAAAATGTGATATATGCAGCAAGAAAACTATTTTTGGAAACAATGTAAGTCACTCTGTTAGAAGGACAAATAGATCCTGGAAACCTAATGTCAGGAAGGTCAGAGTCATTGAAAATGGTACAGCTAAGTCTTTAAATGTTTGTACAAGTTGTTTGCGTTCTAATAAGGTAACAAGGGCTATATAAGAGTTTTCTCTTATATGTCTATAATATTTAAGCAACATAAAAAAGCGTTAAAACGCTTTTTTTATGTTGCTTAAATATTATAATTATTCATTATTCATTCTAAGTATTTTTTTAAGCATCTTCCCAATAATCCCCGGCATTCTTATTATTACAACCTTCATGCGCTACTCCCCCTCATTTAGATAGTTAGCATTAAATAATATATTTTTATATCTTCCCACTCCCATTATATTCCTCACACAGTTTTTGGTTACAAAAATTCACAATTCTCCCAAGCTCTTAGGTGAAAAATTCATGTGACGGAAGTATTAAAACCTGGATCTATGAAATATGATTATAAAGAGAATAATAAACTATAAGGTGGTCATTGGTTTGTATATTATAATAATAAGACAATTTAAAAAGAAAATATTTATTTTGACTTCCCTTTTACTACTATTTTTTTTATCCTATTACATGCTTGATCTGTTCTTAACCAGATTTATGATACTGAATATTACAATTAATGATTACTTAACATTTTCTTATCCTCTTAAATACCAGGTAGGCAGCATATATGTGAATGATCAACTAAAAAATGTAGATCTGGTTGTAAATTACACTTATAAAAAACCTGACACAATAAAATTTTCAAATTATAAATCATTAAAAGGAAAATTCAGTTTTAACTATCCCTCCGCTTTTTCCCTGGACGAAAAATATTTCTCGGGCAGTGATATCCTTTATCATATAGATTTTTTTAATAAAAGAGAAAACACCCATGGTTTTATCCAGGTATGGAATCAGCCTTATTCTCTTGAAGAGTTTCTGAAAAATTCTAAAGAAACTTCTCATCTCAATTTTATTGAGTTTACTTCAAAAGAGGTTCATATTAACAACAATCCCGGATTCTACTGGGATTATGCTGTGAAAACCGATGAAGGAAGAGAGTTCAAAGGATCAGAAGTTTTCTTTAAAAAAGATGATCTAATGTACAGAATTAGCTACTTTACTCCCCTGGATAAATGGAACAAAAAAAATTCAGAAATATTCTGGAGTATTGTAAAATCCTTTAAAACGTACTAATACTTTAATATTATTAATACTTTATTTCAAGTTTTATATTTAAAAAATATTAAGGTTTGCTTAGAATGTTAATACATATTAATGTTAAGACTTATTATTATTGGCATAATAATCACATAAATAATTAATGGCACAACGGCTGCATTCTGGGTTTCTGGCGTTATACACCGCCCTTCCATGGTATATCTGTGGTTACAATATTTACCCTTTCATCTGATCACTGGACAGCCAGCTGACTTTAACAGTAGGAAATACATATGGACGATCCTTGTCCGAACCGTTCACATGTATCCTCTCACCACTATGATAATAGACCACACCCATATGAAATTAAGCAACCATATTCAATTGTTGCTATTATATAACAACATGCAACTCAAACATTTCTTGAGAATTTGACATGAAAAAAGGCAAAACCTATATGTCCAGTTTTACCCTATACATGCCATTAATCCATTCAATTTTAGTGCCGAACACAGATGACTCATAAGCAATTCGTTCTATAATAGATTTACTTCTCTCCTTGTCTGCAACTGCAGGAAACCTTCTAAATTCATTTGGTACATCCGATACACCATTGCGGTCAACCAATACTATAGGGATAAGCTGAAGCTCTTTAACTTTGCAGTTTTCTAAAATAACGTCTATAATACATCCTTCCCATACTTCTTCATTAAACCAACATTTAAGGGAAAGGTGAAAAATAAAATTGCCCGCGCTGTAAAAAATTGGTTTGTTCTTATATATCTCAATTGCACACATACTGGGAAGTCCATGGCAAATAACAGCTGAAGCACCTGCGTCAACTGCTTTTCTTGTAAAGTCCTGTTTCCATTGAAGGATATGTTTCCACTCTTCTGGCCAATGCTTCTCATAAGTTATATCTTTCCACTCCACATGCCAGAAATGCTCATGAAGAGATACAAAAACATAGTCAGCTTCATTTGAAGCTTTTCTAATAGCTTCTAAATTACGTTCAACATCATCCGTATTAAGGTGAATAACAGTACTGCTTTCTCTGACGCCCCGCAGAGGATTAACACCTGGTTTTCCGTTAACTCCCGCAATTGCATCCTTTGTTTGAAGATTGGCGGTATCCATAGCTATTAGAGCAATTTTACAGCCAGATACCTCTATATATGAAGGCTGTGTCGCTTCTTCCAGTGTGCGTCCTGTGCCGGCTGTACAGAACCCCATGCTTTCAGCACATTCCTTTGTAAACATCATATTGTCTATGCCCGTTTCAGCTGCATGGTTATTTGCCAAAGATAAAAGATTAAATCCCATCCATTTTAAATCATCAAGTGGTCCAGAACCTGAACCAGGTGATATATTTCCCTCAAAATTAGTGAAAGCCAGATCAGATTTCTGGATGTGTTCAATCAAGGACAGATAACTAGGATTTTTACTACTATTCTTCATTTCATCTTCAATTAGTGACTGTCCTGTTACTGTAAAACGTAGCGGTTTCTCTTTTCCTCTCATAAATGCCCCTCCCTTAATTTGTTTCGTAGTGTCAAAAATTTTAATATAATTTTGATGTAAAAGTATATATTTCACTGGCCTTCACCAGTTACTTTCGTATCCCCCCTGAAATTTGGAAATTATTCAGGTTTCTTTTTTTAGATCCTTCAGC